>NZ_WXWT01000348.1:0-14736 GCF_009904725.1 Vibrio sp. V43_P6S15P86 | reverse complement strand
ACCCAGCTCTCTTTAAAGCTGGTGATATCAAGATCCAGTGATTGCGCCGCTTCGATTTGCTCAATTGCCTCTAATTCTTTATTTACACTATTCATCGTCAATGTGTTGTTGTCTAACTCAAACACTTGTTGTTGAGTTTTGTAATAGAACTTAAGCGTAGTGAGCGCTTTTACATCGTCATTGCTCGCGGCTGCTTTAATGCTTTTTAGTTTACGAAATATTTTGTTGTGCAGTTGCTTGAGCTTCCAAACGTACAGCACCTCTTCCATGTATGGTCGAGTTTTAATTTGGTTCAATAAAGAGAGGGAAGTTGCGACTGCGAGAACGACACCAATCAAATTCCAATGAAAGTTTCCCGTTGATTGTTCAGGTACGACTTCAGTGTTGCCAAACAAAACAATAAGCAAGGTACTAAAGGCAAGAGATGAGATAGCGAGCAACGCAACAAAACCGCCAATCACCAGGTTTACTTTCTTTTTATAAATGTCTTTATTTATCTTTTTGATTTCCATATACCGCTCCTAACAGGGTTGCCTCCTATTCTAACCAGCACACTCCGCACGACAATCGAAGCTTTGTAAGTAAGTTCACATTTACTATTAAACTCGCATCCCTTCCCTGCTTGGGTATATACTTCCGCGCATTCACTCTTCCTATATAGAGGCTAAATTCATGCGCTCTTTTGTTTTACGAGCTCGCGCGGCGCCAACCACCAGCAAAGCACTATTAGAAGGTGTTGGTAACGAGGCGCATACCGAGATCCTTGCTCATACCATGATGAACACCATGTTCGTGGCACAATCTCACCGTGAAGATGTGGTTGTCCACTTGGTATTAGAGAGCACGAAGGATTACTCGCGCACGATTACCATTCGTTCAAACGACATTACCAATATTGGTGGTTTTCACGAGTCAACGTTGATCGCTGCCGTTGCCCGTGCGTTAGACGCATCTGTTGGTATGGGTAAAGAGCAGCTTCGTGAAGTCGAACCTGGTATCACCGTTCGTACAGTGAGCTTCGAACGCTTGGTTCAAGAACTAGCCGAAGATCACCAGCTTTATATGTTGGACAAGAAAGGCGAATTTGTTCGTGACACAGAAATTGGTGAAAACCCATGTTTCTTGCTAACCGATCACATCCCGATGCCGAAGAAGTCGTTCAACAGCTTGAAGCGCCTAGGTACTGAGAAAATCAGCCTTGGGCCTAAGATGCTGTTTGCTTCTCAGTGTGTAGTACTGATCCACAACGAACTGGATATCCGCGAATTCTAGTTATTCGCGTACACGTTGCTAGATGATGAAAGAGGACTCGATTGAGTCCTCTTTTTTGTTTCTGATTTTCTATACCGCGCTTATTTGCCGCCAATACTCAAGCGAGCAAAACGCACATCTGGCGCGAAGAAAGTGCGGCTATCATTAATAAGCTGGGTATCACCCACAGCTTCTACTTCTTGCAGCATCTTGTAGAAGTTACCTGCAACTGTAATTCCGCGCACAGGTTGAACACGTTGACCATCACGGCACAAGAAACCACTCGCACCAAATGAGAAATCACCACTGACAGCATCTGCACCAGAGTGAACCCCTTGCAGCTCCACTAATTCTAGGTATTCACCTGCTTTGACTTCTGGCGCACTGCTGTTGCCTGTCGTAATCACTTTGTGATTCGCTGACACGTCTAAGCTCGATTTTGCACCGCGAGCAGCACTTGCCGTCGACACTGCACCCAAATAACTCGCTGTTTGGCTATTGTGCAATAGCGTATTCAGTTGGCCATTAGCGATCAACACATTATCTTGGGTGGCAAAACCTTCACTATCAAACCCTGCGATAGCCATACCATTCGGCATGTATGCCGCATCGGTAAAGGTGAGAAGTTCACTTGCAACGCTTTGACCAAGCTTGTCACCCAGTGGCGAGATGCCTTTCATCGCACTCACACCAGAAAACGCACTGCCGAAAGCACCGAATAAACTTGCTAGCGCATTGATGTGGAAGATAGCAGGGTAGTTACCTGTCGCAACCGGTGCGCCTTCAAGAAGATCACGAGCAAGGTTGTAGCCACCTTCGATACAGTAAGCTGGATTCAACTCATCAAAACGGCGACCCAGTGACATTCTACCCGCCATTGACTGTTTGCCGTCTTTTTCAAACAAGGTATACGCGTAACAAGTGAACGAGCGCTCGAAGTGTTGACACAATGTGCCTTGAGTATTGGCAATGATTAGTTGTGTTTCGCCATCGCTGTAACCATTGTAAGGTGCGCTAGAAGCGTGAGGCAGAGCTACTACACCTTGCTCAAGAGCGAGAGACAGTTCGATTTTTTCGTCAACAGAAGTTGTATCTTCTTGCGCAATCTCAGCAACATCAGTCGCGATTTGGCTGTTCACGCAGCTAATAGTCTGATGCTCATCTTGCTTGGAAAAGCGAGCGCTTTGCAGCGCGTTTGTGAGCATCAAATCTAAACTTGGTTGCTCGAGTGATTCAGAATAACTTGTCGCGACACGAGCATCTTTAATAACTCGAACACCCAGCACTTGACTTGAGCTTACTTTGTACTCATCCAGCTTGCCTTGGTTTGCTTTCAGCGAAAAGCTGCTGTTGCGGTTTACAATGACGTCCGCTTCTGCGCCTTGACGCTTTGCTTCTGATAGGACGTAATCAACCGCATTAAGAAGTTGTTGTTCTTGGCTCATTAGTTACCGCCTCCTACCAGAATGTTATCGACTTTCAGTGTTGGCTGACCAACTGTTGTTGGTACTGAACCACTTACTGAACCGCACATGCCCGGCGCAAGCGCCATATCTTTGCCGACCATGCTGATTTCTTTCAACACTTTTGGACCGGTGCTGATCAGCGTTGCTGTTTTCAGAGGTTTGGTGATTTTGCCATTTTCAATGAGATAAGCTTCACGCACGGCAAAGTTGAACTCACCCGTACCCGGTTGAACCGAGCCGCCGCCCATCTTCTTCGCGTAGATACCACGCTCGATGCCTGCCAGCATGTCATCAAGTGAATGCTCGCCTTCTTCGATAAAGGTGTTACGCATCCGCGAGGTTGGTGCGAACTTGTAGTTCTGACGACGACCAGAACCCGTAGGCTCATAACCTGTCTTCATGCCACCCATTTTATCGACCATAAAGCTGGTTAGCTTACCGTCTTTGATCAATTGAGTTCGCTGAGTCTTCATGCCTTCGTCATCAACATGAATCGAGCCCCATTCGTTGGTCATGGTGCCATCATCGACAGCATTCACTGCAGTGTGAGCAACCATTTCGCCCATTTTGTCGTGGAATACGGACGCTTTCTTCGCAACCGAAGTGGTTTCGAGTAAGTGACCACACGCTTCATGGAAGATAACGCCGCCAAAGCCGCTACCAATTACCACTGGCATTTCACCCGATGGACAAGCATCCGCGCCAAGTTTCACTAACGCTTGCTGCGCGATAGTTTGACCCAGCTCTTTCGCATCTATCTGCTCACTGAACTCCCAACCGGCAAGAGCGCCAGGACCTTCCATACCAGAAGACTGCTCATTACCTTTTTGAGCAACGGTGTTACCCGCCACACGAATGTAGTGACGCGTATCGTCTACATGCAAACCTTCTGAGTTGAAGATAGACACTTGCTGCTCGCGCTGAAGCACACTACCAATGAACTGGCTGATGTACTCACTTTCTGCACGCGCAGCTTGGTCAACTTTCAATAGAAACGCGATTTTTGAATCTAAGTTGGCATCCTGACTTAACGGCATGCGGCAACCGTGTTGGATTGGGTAGCGGTTCAAATTTAAAGAACCTGCTGACGCGATTTGTTCACGCTTGTCTTTTGCCGCAAGCAATGAGGTTACGCGTTTTAGCTCGGCTTCGTCCGTGCTATTGGTGTATCCATAAAGCACTTTGTGACCGAAGAAGAGGCGAATACCGATACCAAAATCAATCCCCGAATTGACCTTGTCCACCTCACCAGATGCGATCTGGACGGTGTTAGTTTGATGATGTTCAACGAATAGTTCAGCGAAATCAGCCCCTAAAAAGAGAGCATGATCGATCACTGACTTCGCTGTTGCAGAATTAAGCATGAAGTCTCCTTGCTCGATGATCGTCTTAGCCTTCCTAATTAACTGTGAAAAAGTTCAACAAAGTTAAATTGGCAACACGTTAAATTTTAACAGTTTTTTAACCTTGTTTTGTGCTAATCCTTGCTTAACGAGACCACGATTATTTATTAAATATTCCAGGTTCTGCTCATTCACCAGAGCGTTGCACTAGTAAATTCCACACAGCAAACCATTTAGGTGCTTACTTTATCACTCACCTCGCATAATTGAATACTCATTATAATTACGCTCAAAAAACGTATCCCTTCCGCAATGGTCCTGCTATCATCCGAACGAAATAGTCGGGGGGCCACACGACAAGTGTTGGCTGAGATCGAAATTCGAGACCCGTTGAACCTGATTCAGTTAGCACTGACGTAGGGAACTATGCACACTTTGCCTTTCGTCGCCCCTCTTAGGTAAGCGATAGCGATCGAAAAATCGATCTATCTGCAACGGTCAAAGTCAGTTCCTATACGTCTTGTAGTAGGAGCGACCATGACGCAGCAATCACAACCTCATTCACATCACACGCCAGCCTTGCCTACCCCTATCGTATTGACCATCGCGGGCTCAGACAGTGGTGGCGGTGCAGGTATTCAAGCCGACATCAAAGCGATGTCCGCAACCGGCAGTTTTGCTTGCTCAGTGATTACCGCCATCACTTCGCAAAACACGCAAGGCGTTTCTGCGATTTTCCCCATTCCTCTCGACCATGTAGAGAGCCAACTTGATGCAGTATTTACCGACCTCAACATCGTTGCAGTCAAAGTGGGCATGCTAGCCGACTCCAACATCATCAAAGTTGTTGCAGACAAAATTAAACAATACCAGCCAAAACACCTCGTGATTGACCCTGTAATGGTGGCCACCAGCGGCGATTTGCTACTTGAGCAATCAGCAATCAGCACATTAAAAGAAGAGTTAATTCCACTGGCAGACATCATCACTCCTAACCTGCCAGAAGGTGCAGCACTGACGGGTAAGCCAGTGCCTCAATCAGAATCTGAAATGAACGATATGATTACCGACCTTCGTGCACTTGGTGCCAAAGCTATTCTGCTCAAAGGCGGTCATCTTGAAGAAAATGAAAACAGCAACGATCTGCTGATCATGCAAGACTGTGCCGAGTTAATCAGCGCCAAGCGTTTTCCGACCAAAAACACCCACGGTACGGGCTGTACACTGTCTTCCGCCATTGCGTCTTACCTTAGCCAAGGCAACAACCTACACAAAGCGGTGCACCTTGGTAAGCAGTACATCAGCCAAGCTATCGCACACGCTGATGAATTGGATGTCGGTAAAGGTCACGGCCCTGTGAATCACTTTTTTTCGGGTCATACTTATGTTCGCTAACGCGATTGGCATTCAGCTTTCCGACGCCAGTTTGCAATACAAAGACAGCCAAACACCGACTTTAGCGGGAGTGAACATGACCATTCCTGTCGGTCAATGGACGGTATTACTCGGACGAAGTGGCTGCGGGAAAACCACAATATTGCGTTACTTAGCTGGCCTACTGGATGACCAAGTTGACTGGCATGGCGAACTCATCACAACCGATGGCGCTGCACTGCATGACCGTATCGCTTACATGGCTCAGCAGGATTTATTGCTACCGTGGCTTAACGTACTGGATAACGTCTGCCTCAGCTCGCGCTTTTCTCACGCCAATTCAAATCCAGCGGATGAGAAACAACGCGCTCTCAACTTGTTAGAGCACGTTGGGTTGGCAGATTACGCTTACGCCAAACCCGCTCAACTCTCCGGAGGTATGCGACAGCGCGTAGCCCTTGCTCGCACTCTGATGCAAGACAAACCTTTGGTTTTGATGGATGAACCTTTCTCGGCATTGGACGCCGTGACTCGCCACAAATTGCAAACTCTCTCTGCCGAGCTACTAAAAGACAAAACCGTTGTCTTGATTACACACGATCCGCAAGAAGCAGTGCGATTGGCGCATCAACTCTATGTGTTACAAGGCACGCCTGCTCAAGCGCAGCACTTGGTTGTTCCGGACGCCAAGCCACCAAGATCTCTCGATGGAGAATGCGCAACTCTACAACAAGCGATTTTGAATCAATTGGAGAAAGACTATGAGTGATATGACTCAGTACAACTCCGTTTCGGCGCGTATCAGTAAAAAGGAGCGCGTGACCCATCCGGCTCTGCGCTTGGTCATTAGCACAGCAGTGATCTTGGGATTGTGGCAGTTGGTTGTTGTGGTATTCGACATGCCAAGCTTCATCTTACCTTCACCAATTGAAGTGCTGGATAGATTGGTCACTCGTTACGATGTCCTGCTCAAACATACTTGGGTTACCGCGCAAGAGATTTTACTTGGCTTGGCGCTTGGATTATCAATGGGTTTGCTGTTCGCATTGCAAATGCTGATGTTCGAGCCGCTGAAGCGTTGGTTACTGCCAATTCTGATTGCTAGCCAAGCGATCCCTGTGTTCGCCATCGCGCCAGTGCTCATGCTTTGGCTGGGTTACGGCATTGCATCGAAAGTAGTCATGGCGGCGATCATCATCTTTTTCCCCGTCACGACATGTTGCTACGACGGTTTGCGCAATACGCCAACAGGTTACCTCGACCTTGCCAAGACCATGGGCGCATCGAAATGGCAATTACTGCGCCATATTCAACTACCTGCCGCCCTACCAACGTTAGCGTCTGGTATTCGTGTTGCCGTAGTTATTGCGCCGATTGGTGCCGTGGTAGGTGAATGGGTTGGTTCAAGTGAGGGCCTAGGCTATCTGATGCTGCAAGCCAACGCTCGCATGATCATCGATGAGATGTTCGCGGCGCTGTTTATTCTCGCCGCACTGTCTATCACACTCTATTTCACCACTGACAAATTACTGAAAAAAGCCATTCCCTGGGAAAACAAATAGGGAAAGAAAAAGGAAGAACCCCGTGAATAAAAACAAACTCATGAGCGCTGTTGCTCTGCTCGCATCAATTGTTTCAACTAACGTACTTGCTGCCGAAAAAGAGCTTACTTTAATGCTGGATTGGTTCGTTAACCCGAACCATGGCCCTATAGTGATCGCACAAGAGCGAGGCTACTTTAAACAGCAAGGTTTGAAGATCAATATCCAAGAACCTGCCGACCCAAGCACGCCACCTAAACTAGTTGCGGCTGGCAAAGTCGATATGGCGATTTCATACCAGCCGAGCTTAACCATCGACGTAGCCGCTGGCTTACCGTTGATTCGCTCAGCAACGCTTATCGCAACGCCACTTAACACGTTGATGGTGTTAGATAACGGTAAGAACGAGAACCTTGGCGACCTTAAAGGCAAGAAGATCGGTATTGCGATCGCAGGCAACGAAGAAGCGACAATCGGCACCATGCTAGCTCAAGAGAACGTGAAGTTTTCTGACGTACAAATCATCAACGTAGGTTGGGCGCTGTCTTCGTCTCTTGCGTCTGGCAAGGTGGATGCGATTTGGGGCGGTCTACGTAACTTCGAAACCAACCAACTGGCACTAGAAGGTTATAAAGCTAAGGCCTTCTTCCCTGAAGAACACGGCGTGCCAGCGTATGACGAGTTAGTCTTCGTAGCCAATGCAAAAACCTATGATAAAGCCGCTATCAAAGCGTTCAACAAAGCGCTGGAGCAAGCGACCACTTACATCGTCAACCATCCTAAAGAGTCTTGGAAAGAGTTTGTCACTTACTCGCCAGACACGCTAAACAACGAGCTCAACCAACGCGCTTGGAATGACACGTTAACTCGTTTCGCGCTTCGCCCATCAGCCGTCGATCTAAAGCGCTATGACGATTACGCCGAGTTCATGTACTCACAAAAAATCATCGAAACGCTACCAAAAGCGAAAGATTACGTACCGAGCTTTGACTAATTACGAGGCAGTCTCATTATGAAATACCAAGATTTGATCGACGCTTGCCGCCAAGATTGGCAAGAATACACAGAACATGCCTTCGTGCAGCAATTGGCCAAAGGCACACTGGCTCAACCTTGTTTTCTACATTACTTGAAGCAAGATTTCTTATTCCTAAAACAATACGCGCGAGCTTATGCGCTGGCAATCTACAAAGCGCGTACGTTAGACGACATGCGCCGCGCACTACCAAGCGTACATGCGCTTTTAGATTCAGAGATTGCCCACCATGTTACCTACTGCGGTCAGTGGGGATTAACGGAATCTGATCTCGAAAACGAGCCGGAAGATTTTGGCACGGTGGCTTACACGCGCTACGTATTGGATGCGGGAATGACGGGCGACTTAGTTGACTTGTATGCCGCGCTCGCCCCTTGCTCCATCGGCTACGCCGTCATTGGTAAAATGCTGATTGAAGATGAAAACACGGTATTCGAAGGCAATCCTTACGCAAGTTGGATTAACTTGTACGGCGGTGAAGAGTTCCAATCTGGCGTGGCAAGTGGGGCCGAACACTTTAACCAGCTACTGGCTGAAATCGACATCCACAGCCAGCGCGGTCAAAACCTAATTCAGGTCTTCAAAACCGCAACGCGTATGGAAGTGGCGTTTTGGCAACAAGGTCTAAACGCGCAATAAGGTTAATTGGAGAATCTCATGTTAATAGAACAAATCACTCAAGCATTAACCGCAGTGCGTCAGCAAAAGCCTTTAGTCGTGAACATTACCAACTACGTGGTGATGAACAACACGGCGAACGCTTTATTGGCTATCGGTGCTTCGCCTATCATGGCGCATTCAAAGCAAGAAATGGCAGAAATGATGTCGTTTGCTGGCGCTTTGGTGATCAACATCGGCACCCTAGACAGCGTTTGGACACCGCGCATGATCTACGCTGTCGAGCAAGCCAACTCGAACGGTAAAATCGTTGTGCTCGACCCTGTCGGTTGCGGCGCAAGTTCACTGCGCACCGAAACCTCGCGCGAAATCGCCCGCCTTGCAAACAAGTTAATCATTCGTGGTAATGCTTCCGAAATCATTGCTCTCGCTGGTGAGCAAGCGCAAAGCAAAGGTGTAGATGCACTCGACAGTAGTGATGCGGCCCTTGGGGCGGCTCACTTCTTAGTTGAAGAATACGGAGCGAGCATGGTGATTTCTGGCGAGACTGATTACATCGTCACGAAGGAACAAACCGTGCAACTGAACAATGGTCACGAGATGATGCCATACGTAACCGGAATGGGCTGTACACTAACGGCACTGACGGGTGCTTTTGCTGCAGTTGGTGATAACACCGGGCTGGCTGCTGCGGCGGTACTAGGCGTTGTTGGCGAGATTGCAGCGGAACAAGCTCGCGGCCCAGGTAACCTGCAAATGAACCTGTTGGATGAGCTTTACCAGTTGGATGAAGAAGCGCTGGCAAAACGCCTAAAACTCCAAGTGAGCTAAGCTTTTCTCTAACAAATACCGGCCTCTCATTCCACCTAGATGAGAGGCCCAAAGGAAACAAAATGAACGCCTATCGTTTATATTTGGTCACCGATGACCAACAAGATTTAGCCACACTAAAGCGTGTTGTGAGAAAAGCCGTGGAAGGTGGCGTGACCATGGTACAAGTCCGCGAAAAACACGGCGATGTGCGTGCGTTTATCGAACGGGCTCAAGCCGTGAAAGACATCCTTAAAGATGCCGATGTGCCTTTGATCATCAATGATCGTAGATGTCGCACTGGCTGTCGATGCTGATGGTGTCCACCTCGGGCAATCAGACATGCCCGCAACTATCGCTCGTGAGTTGATTGGACCAAACAAAATCCTCGGCTTATCCATCGAAAATGAAGAGCAGCTTGCAGAAGCGGACTCTCTTCCGATTGATTACATCGGCTTGAGCGCTATCTTCGCGACGCCAACCAAAACCAACACCAAGAAGTTCTGGGGTATTGATGGCTTGAAGATGGCGTTAGAGACGACTTCACTGCCGATTGTTGCCATTGGCGGCATTAACGAAAGTAACATTCCGCAACTTAGCGCCACTGGTGTTCATGGCTTAGCTTTGGTTTCAGCGATTTGCCACGCAGAAGATCCAAAAGCCGCATCGGAATATTTATTAGGGTTGATGAGCTAACCTTGCTCACGCCTGAACAAAGCGCTTATGGATGAGCGCGTTTGCCTTTCAGTACTTTCAACAACCTCTCCTTTCACAACGAAGAGCTGCAATGTCACTTTCACGCTCGAATTGACAGAGCGTTGATAAGTTTTTCAGGCCAGATAACGTAAGATAAACCCCTTATTTTCACGTGGTTGAATAACCCTCAATAAAAACAAAACGCTCTCAATGAAAACCAAAAAATATGGATTGATGATGCTCGCCTTGTTTGTTCTTGGCATCATCCCAATGTCGCTGTTTGGCTCTTATCACGATCTCACCTCACAAGTGCCTGAAAGTCTGGGTATTACTTTTACTTTGCTCACTGATTCTGCTGGCAGCAAAGGCTTTTTAATTACCTTAACGCTGCTACTGCTTTCTTTATTTCGCTTTAAACCAAGTCGCATTGAGTGGATGCAAAAACTCTCAATGTTAGGGTTGTTACTTGTGATTGGCTTTGCCAGCAAAACGGGGCTAAAACTGATGACAGAAAGCCCGCGCCCATACACAGAATTGCTCGCAGCAGAACAATTGATTGAAACACCAGAAACGTTTTATCAGTTGGATACAAAGCAGCAAGCCAACGTAATTAAACAGATTTCTGAACAAGCCAGTGATTGGCGGACGCGCCATTGGCAAGGCGAGAAAGACTATTCTTTCCCGTCCGGCCATACGATTTTCGTTTCGATTTGTCTGGCTTTCTTTGGTGGGTTGTTCTTACAGAACAAGTGCTATACCTCTGCACTGTCATTATGGATGTGGGGAATGAGCGTCGCATATAGCCGCTTATGGCTGGGCATGCATCGCCCTGAAGATTTAATAGGTTCGGTCTTGTTTGTCGCGATTGTATTTACTTTACTCCCGACATTTCAGATTAAGAAACAGATGCCGTTTGTTTCTCTCGCTTCACGCTAATGTGAACGATGACTAGATAAAAAAGAAGCCAGCGATTCGCTGGCTTCTTGCTTTCAAGCGCTACTTTTTTCTAGCCATTTTTTGGTGGTTCAAACGCCGTTAGTTCTAATTCTGGGCCAGTGTATTTTTCAATACGAACCAGTGCCGAGTTCGCCGCACAGCCGTTTGCAAGTCGAGAGGTCGGAATATCCAACGTTAACACGTTACAACCGCCGTTCTTACAAATGCCGGTTTTCGGATCCAAATCCGGCCAACCGCCTTCATGAATACACACTGAACCTTGCTTGATTCGGTCAGTCACTTCTGCACCAACCAATACTTGGCCACGGTTGTTAAACGCACGAACTAGATCGCCCGTTTTAATACCACGCGCTTTCGCATCTTCAGGGTGAATCCAAATAGGTTCACGGTTTGCAATTGCGTACTCTTCGCGAATCTTCGCGTAGTTAAACTGGCTGTGTAGACGATGCGCTGCGTGCGCGGTCATTAGCTGCAACTCGCCATCTTTTGCATTGCCGGTGTACTCGGTTGGTGCCATCCACGTTGGGTGTGGAGGACAGTCTTCCAACTGGTAACCTTCAATCGTTTTCGAGAAGATTTCGATCTTACCACTTGGCGTACCTAGCGGATTCATGATCGGGTCTTCACGGAAATCCGCGTAACGAACAAACTGTGCGTTCTTCTCGCTCCACTTCATCTCGATCAGTTGGTTATCTTCCCAGAACTTGCTGAAGTTCGGCATTGCTACGCGAGAGCCACGGCCACCTTGTTGCGCCGCCTTGTAGAAGCCGTACAGCCATTCCATTTCGGTTTTGCCTTCGGTGTACACATCACGGCCACCCGGTGCTAGCATCTCCGCCATGTCCGCGAATACGTCGAAGTCATTACGCGCTTCACCTTGCGGCTCAACTGCTTGTTTCATTGGCACCAAGTGTTGGTTACTGTAGTCGCCAGTCATCGTTAAGTCGTTGCGCTCGAACGATGTGGTGATTGGTAGGACGATGTCCGCGTGCTTCGCAGCCGCTGTCCAGTAAGGTTCTGAAATCACGATCAGTTCAGGCTTTTGCCATGCTTTAATCAAGCGGTTGGTGTCTTGGTGGTGAGTAAAGTTCGCACCACCTGCCCACCAAATCATCTTGATATCTGGGAACGTCAGTTCATGGCCGTTGTGATGGTAGGATTGACCTGGGTTTTCCAACGCCTCGACAATACGCGCCACAGGGAAGCTTTGCACCGCGCCAGATACCGCCCAGTCATTACCCGCAGAAGAGCCGCCACCCAGTGATGCTGAAATCGCAGGAAGTACGCCAGCATCACGAGCAGGGTTACCACCGTTTGAGTAGTGGTAAGAGAAACCAAAACCACCGCCCGGTAAACCGATTTGACCCAACATCGTTGCCAGTGTAACCAGCATCCAGTGACGCTGTTCACCGTATTGTTGGCGCTGCATGCCCCAACCCGCCATCAGCATGGTGCGGTTTTTACTGAAGATGTCAGCCAATAGCTCAAGTTGCTTCGCAGGTACGCCACAGATTTGTGATGCCCATTCTGCTGATTTTTCTACGCCGTCTTCTTCGCCCATCAGGTACGCTTCAAATTTGTCGTAACCCGCGGTGTATTTATCGAGGAAGGCTTTATCGTGCTTACCTTGTTTCACCAAGGTGTGTGCGATACCCATCATCATTGCCACGTCGGTCATTGGGTGAGGAGCAATCCACTCCGCATTCTCACCAAAGAACTCAATGGTTTCAGAACGAATAGGGTCAATCGCAATAACCGTCTTGCCTGATTTTTTCAACTGATGGAAGAACTCAAGACCCGCGCAGTCTGTTGAGCTCCACGCGATTTTTAGAGTGTTAATTGGGTTTAAGCCCCAAAGAACCACTACATCACTGTGCTCTAGCACCACTGGGTACGTGGTTTGTTGTTCGTACACTTCGATAGAGCCCACAACGTGCGGCATGATGATCTGCGCAGCACCCGTTGAGTAGTCACCCAAGTGGCCTGAATAGCCACCCGCCATGCTCATGTAACGTTGCAGCAAGGTTTGTGCTTTGTGCAGTACGCCACTTGAACGCCAGCCGTAAGAGCCTGCAAACACAGAAGCCGGGCCATATTCTTTACGAATTCGCATGTGCTGTTCGTGGATCAGCTTGTAAGCCTCATCCCAAGACACACGCACAAACTCATCACTACCGCGCACACCTTCTGGCGACGATGGGTTTGCCAAGTAGCCTTTACGTACCATTGGGTACTTCACACGCGCCTTGGTATGCACTTGGTCAGGCCCAGTAGTTTGTAGACTATTTGGTACAGTTTGTGGAAGAGCATTAGTAGTCGAAACCAACTTACCATCTTTCACTTCACATAACATTGGGCCCATGCGGCCCGCTGTCAAAATGCCCTTGCCACGCTGGTTTGAAGACGCAACAGACATAGGTGCAAAAGAAGTAAATGCCATGGCGCCAGCCGCCATACCTGTGCCTTTTAGAAATCCACGACGGGTTAAATTAGTCATAATCTTATCCTTCTATTTATCGTTAGTGACCAACCACATCTTTCGCGTGGTGCTGGAAGAACTTAGTAAGAATTTCTAGGTTTTCGGCAGTGATGTCTGTTCGATCACCCATACTCTTCGCCACTGGTCCCCATGCGTTCACTGTGAAGTGATTTGAAGGAATTTTCGCGTGACAAGTTGCACAATAAACGTTATCTAGCTCTTCTGCGTATGACCAAACTGGGTCAAGTGTATCCACAACAGGAGAATCGATCGTGCCTGTTAGTGACACTGCGCGCCATTCGTTGCCGTAAACGTCGGCCTTAAACTCACCGCCCTCAAGAGCTTGCTGACCTTGCTCGGTTAGCGTTGCTACGATGGCACGTTGACCTTCACCCATGTACAGCACTTGCTCTGCGCCTTTCATTTGGAATGCGTCCAACTTAACAGTACGCTCATCACCTTCAGAGCTGATTACTTCTAATTTCGTCGTTGGGTTAATTTTACCCATCTCACCCATTGCGATTTCAGTCACAGGGTAAACGACTTTGGCACCAGGTGATGTTTTTGTGGTGAAGCTCATCAACGTTTCAAATGCCTTGCTGTCTAGCTCAGCTTCTGGTGCAAAGTGAGCAACGCCTTTGTGACAATCGATACACGTTTGATCGTTCGCTTTTGCGTACTCGTGCATTTTCGCTGCATCGCGAGATTGCTCAAATTCTTCCATCGCGTCAAAGTCGTGGCAAGAACGGCACGTTGCAGAGTCGTTTTCACGGAACTGCTCCCACACCATCTCCGCAAGCTCTTTGCGGTGCGCTTCGTATTTTTCTGGCGTGTCGATCTTGCCAGTCACAAACTCATGGTAGATGTCTTTCGATGCACGAATCTTCGTGATCAGGTAGTCCATCGGTTCTTGTGGAATGTGGCAATCAGAACACTCGGCACGAATGCCTTTCGCATTACTGAAGTGCACTGAGCCTTGGTACTCTTTGTAAGGGATTTCCATAGAGTGGCACGAGAGACAGAACTCAGTATCAGAGGTGTAATGCATTACCGCTGCAGTACCACCTAATGTTAACCAGCCCACACCAATGCCGGCAGCAACCAGCAGTGCAACATATCGTTTTTTTATTGACATAATTAGCAACACTTCCAAATAAAATGTAAT
>NZ_WXWT01000295.1:0-14830 GCF_009904725.1 Vibrio sp. V43_P6S15P86 | reverse complement strand
GACCCCTTTAGTCGACAGAACCCTTCACCGTATGTCTTCCCATCACTGGAGGCGTACTCATGTTAGAACTTTTCATGCAACCAGAGGCTTGGGCGATTTTTGCCACTTTGTTTGCGCTTGAAGTTGTCTTAGGCGTTGATAACGTCGTTTTTATCTCCGTCCTATGTGAAAGATTGCCACATCACCAACGTAAACTGGCAAGAAACCTTGGCATCGGCCTTGCCGTTATTGCTCGTATTGCATTGGTTTTTTCCATCTCTTGGATTATGCAGTTGACTCAACCACTGTTTTCTATCGTAAACCAGGCGTTTACCGGAAGAGACGTGATCATGATCGCGGGTGGTGCATTCTTATTGGCAAAAAGCCTGAAAGAGTTGTGGAGCTGGCTAAATCACAATGAATCTGGCCACTCGACTCATGCTCGTACTGGATTAGCGGTAGTGCTGCTGCAGATTGTTGCAGTGGATGCGGTATTCTCAATGGACTCGGTGATAACCGCCGTCGGTTTGACAAGTGATGTCCCGCTTATGGTCGCGTCGATTGTCTCGTCTGCAATCGTGATGGTAATGACTGCTGAAAAAATCAATAATCTGGTGACGCGCTACCCCGGCTTTAAAACGTTGGCATTGCTGTTCCTCGTTTTATTGGGTGGCTTATTGATGGCAGAAGGCTTCGCAATTCATATCAATAAAGGTTATGTGTACTTTGCGATGGCATTTGGTTTGATTCTGGAACTTTGTCATATCCAGCTAAAAAACAAACAGCGTCCTAGCATTAAGCGTCTTCGTCCGTTGCGAATTCGAGCAACGAGATTAGAAGCTCGTCAATAACAAACGACATTGCCGCTCACATGAGCGGCATTTTTGTATCTTGTATCGTCTATTTTAATTCTCGTTTTGCTTAGTTGTCGTCTCGATAAAAAATCGCATTTGTTGTTGTGTCGCAGATTTTTTATATAGAGCGCCCAACTAACACGAGTGAACGAAAATAATGAATAAAATGATCGATGCGTTAGCAACCAATGGCTACTACATCTGGGATGACTTTCTTTCTGAACAAGAGGTGGCTCAACTGCGAGATTACATTCCAAGCAATTGGAAAAAAGCACGTATTGGTCGTAACGATGATGTTACTCGTATTGAATCTATTCGTAGTGACAAGATTCAATGGTTATCGCCAAATATGGGGCATGCTGTTACTTCTTACTTGGATAAAATGGAAGAGATCCGCCAAGAAGTGAACCGTCACTTGTTTCTTGGACTTTTTGAGTACGAAGCTCATTTTGCCAAGTACGAGAAAGGGGACTTCTACCAAAAACATTTAGATTGCTTCAAAGGTAACGAAAACCGTCGATTGACGACCGTTTTTTATATGAACGAATCCTGGACGGAAGAAGACGCGGGTGAATTAGTAGTATACGATTTGAATGACAATAAAATTGCAACCATTCCCCCACGCTCAGGGCGTTTGTTCGTATTCTTATCAGAGCAGTTCCCACATGAGGTGTTACCAACCAATGCCGAGCGTTTTAGTATCGCTGGTTGGTTCAGAATCAATGGTGTGCGAGATAATTTACTTGATATTGCTAGGTAGCTGTTTGTCGGCCTAGTCTTATCATCCTAAAAAAGGGGGCGTGTGTTCGCCCCTGTTTTGATTAAACGTCGGTTGAGAGTTCGTAACACTCTGTCATGTTTCGTTCTAATACCGCATAAACGTTAGAGCAAAGCTCCTCTTTGGCTATTTGCTCACCCATAATGTCGGCGATCTGTGTTTGAGTCATTCGTCCTCGATAGGGGCGATCTTGAGACAGGGCTTGGAAGACATCCGCGACAGCAATGATACGCGATGGAACATCGAGCTCGTCGCCTGTTTTGTGATAGGGATAGCCCGACCCGTCTAAACGTTCATGATGATTGGAAGCCCATTCCGCTATTTTCGCGTTAGGAAAGACCTTGTGCAATGCGAGCTGAGTATCAATGGTATGGCGTTTAATGCGTGTGTACTCTTGTTTGTTTAGAGAGCCTTCTTTGTGAAGGATTTCATCTGGTGTTTTTAACTTTCCAATATCATGCACCAGCCCTGCAATATATAACATTTCTTGGTCGTGCTCGTTTAGCCCAAGCTTAATTGCTAGATAACGAGATAATTCCGCTACTTTTTGTGAATGTTGATAAGTGAACGGGCTCTTTGCATCGACAATTTGAGCGATAAACATTCCCAAACTGTTCATATCTTGGATGGTTAATTGTTTTTGAAGCCAATCAATGCTTTTAAAATTTAGGCCTATGGTTTCAATATTTTCCGACTCCATCGCGAACCAAAACGCGTCGGTCATGACGAGTTTAACCATTGCTTCGGCCATGATTGGATTAAACAAGGTTCCAACGTTTGCCATGATGCACTCAGCAATCAATTCTTCATGAAGCGTGACAATGTCACAGTGGCAGTTCATGACGTATTTTGAGCGCATAAAATCAAGGCGGTCCGATAAGTAGAGCAGGGCGGCCACCTCTTTTTCAAAAGGCGGTAAATCGAGCTCTTTTAGTTCGCTCCAATGTGTATGGTGGTAAAGAACTGGTGTCGCAAATTGGCGCAACAAACGACATTGCTTGAGGCTTCGGTACCCTCTTAAGCAGTGTGTTTTCACGTCTTGTGGCACCAGCTCTCCAAGTAACATTTTATGTTCTTGTGTTTCGGAGACTCCACAGTCGTGGATCATACCTGCGAAGTAACAAAACTCCGCTTTTTCTGGCTCCCAACCCATGACGCGAGCACATTGGTAAGCGATATAAGCGACACGATGGCTGTGGTGAGTATCGTCAACACCGACATAATCGAGTGCTCGAGCAACCCAGATAAGTGCTTGTTTTAGATCGACTTCAAAGCTCGTGTCCGTATGGGAATGGCAAGAATGATTCATGGTTTATACCGACATTGCTAATTAGCCCACGCGAAACCCAAATCAGAAGATGATAGGAAAATTGGGTACGACAGCGAATAGACCCCAAAAAGGTGGGCGTTTAGACGTAGTTTTAATTATGGGGCGGATAATAATCCTAGTTGCATAACAATATCACCTGAAGCTCATGATTAAGAGTCAGTTATTTGAACTAAGTATTAGTTTTGAAAGATTATTGTTGCTTTTATTGACTTATTTGAAAACGACAATAAATCATGATGTAACGCATTCTTATTTGTATTTTTATAAGTGATGTTCGGATTAGATTACTGATATACCGTACCGTTATGTGATTAAGCAGAATCCATATTTTTGAGTTTGTATGAATGATAAAGCATCTTGAATAACCACTTTATGATCGGCGAAGCCGAAGAGGGGGGAGTCATTAAGGTAACGCTAATGGCAAATCATAAAAAATAATTTTCTCTACAGCTCACGTGGTGTGGGGAGATCAAGATAACGGTATTGCTCCCTCAGCAGCATTTATGTGTTGATGAAATGACTTAATTAAAAATGTGTGATTGCAAAGTAAGCATAGGTGATAAAAGTAGCTAGAATGATAGCTCTAAATGAAAAGGATTTCGTATGTTGAAGCATCGCTTATATCGGACTTACACCGCAGGGCTAAAAATAGCAGCTCTTATCCTTCCTATGCCGAGACCAACCTTGTTTTCCAGCCCCGGTTCGATGAATGAGCTATTAGAATCGATGACCGAACTGGGATTTAAACGCGTCTTATTAGTTACCGATGAAGGGTTAGTCCAAGTCGGTATTGTCGATAAGGTGCTCGAAGCGGCAGCACAACTCGATTTGCAGTTAGATGTTTTCTCGAAAGTGCAGCCCGATCCTACCTATGATCAGGTAGAAAGCGGTCTAGAGGCTTACCATCGTTTTCATTGTGAGGGCATATTAGCTTTGGGTGGTGGCTCGGCAATGGACTGCGCAAAGGTCATTGCTGCGAAAGTTACCAATAAACGGCCAATAAAAAAGTTAGCTGGACTATTGAAAGTATGGCGAATGCCAGCGCCTCTGTTTGCTATTCCAACGACCGCAGGAACAGGAAGTGAGGTCACCATCGCCGCGGTCGTATCAGATCCCTCCTCACACATTAAAACCCCTTTGATGGATCCAAAGTTGGTGCCACTAATGGCAGCTTTAGATGCGAACTTAATGATTGGTTTACCTCCTAAGATCACGGCTGATACTGGCGTTGATGCATTAACTCACGCTATTGAGGCGTATGTGTCGAGAAATGCTACTCAAGAAACTAGGGCTTACTCTGTTGCCGCCATTAAGTTAATTTTTAAGCATCTTCCTCGGGTCGTAGCGCAAGGGGATGATGTTGAAGCTCGACATAAAATGGCCATGGCATCCTACTACGCAGGTTTAGCATTTACGAAAGCGAGTTTGGGTTATGTTCATGCGTTTGCTCACACATTCGGTGCGAAATATGGAATACCTCATGGCATGGCAAACGGATTAGCCTTGTTACCTGTGCTTCGCTTTTCATTATCAGAGATAGAGCCTCAACTAAGAAAACTCGATGCGTTGACGGCCGAAGGGCAGTCAGGTGAGGCGAGTGCTCAACACTTTTTGACGCATGTGGAGTCTTTGTTTGCAAGCATTGATATTAAGCAGACAAGTGCACTCATTCAGCGCGAAGATGCTGATGCGCTTGTAGATTTAATTCTGAAAGAGGCGCACTGGAATTATCCTGTCCCTAAGTTCATGAGCAGGGAAGAATGTACTCAGCTATTGTTGGATATTAGTGGTGTGTAAGCTTTTATTTACACTTGTGGTTTTTTATCCTTACACTTTGCTTGATCTTCTGCTGAAGATCCTACAATATCGACGGTATTACAAATATGGTGTTGGTTTCGGTACGCCGTTGCCCGATCTAATACCGATAATTCCTAATGAAGTGTAAAGATAAATATACAATGAGTCGTTCTAAAGTATTCGGTAGTACTCTAATTATCGCGGGAACTACAATAGGTGCTGGCATGCTAGCCCTTCCACTTGCCTCTGCTGGCATTGGTTTTTCAACTTCAATCATCATCATGCTCAGTTTATGGGCTCTGATGGCTTTCACTGCCTTACTCATGCTAGAGCTTCATCAGCATGCAGAAAGTAGCGCAACTCTTCATACTTTAGCGAAACAGATCCTGGGCCAAAAAGGCAAGTGGGTGGCAAGTTTTGCGATGCTGTTTCTTTTCTACTCATTGTGTGCAGCATACATCGCTGGCGGTGGTGCTCAGTTCGGAGATCGCCTCGCACAATGGTTTGACCTTGATATTTCAGGGTCTACATCAACGATAATCTTTACCTTGATTGTGACTTTAGTTGTGACAGTTGGTACAGGTACGGTCGATAAAGTTAACCGCGTGTTGTTCGCGATGAAACTTGTTGCGATGGTTGCTGTGCTTTCTTTTCTTGCTCCAAACGTTACGGAATCTTACTTATTGAGTATGCCGATTGAGCAAGGTCTTATTGTAGCGGCGATTCCTGTTATCTTTACTTCGTTTGGTTTCCACGGAAGCATTCCGGCAATTGTGAATTACTTAGATGGCGATACTTCTTCTTTGCGCAAAGCCGTTATTATTGGCTCGACGATCCCGCTCGTGATTTACATCTTTTGGCAGATCGTGACATTGGGTGTGGTTAGCCAAAGTACGCTTATTGAAAACGGTGGGTTGAGCGCGCTTATTGGTCAACTATCGCAGACGGTGCACCAATCAAACTTAGGCAACATTGTCGGTGTATTTGCTGATTTGGCACTGTTAACGTCATTTCTTGGTGTGAGTTTGGGTCTATTCGAATTTTTGGGTGATACCATCAAAGGGAGCAACGATAAGCCTAATCGCTTGGTTGCGGCACTCGTGACGTTTACCCCACCGCTGGGCTTCGCACTTTTTTACCCTCAAGGCTTTATTATGGCTTTGGGCTATGCAGCGATTGCCTTAGCGATTTTAGCCATCTTTTTACCTCTGGTTATGGTGATCAAGGTTCGTAAATCGGATGATTTTACAGGAGAGTACCGAGTAGCTGGTGGCCAAGGCGCATTAGTGATAACGGGTATCGCTGGCACAGGTATCGTATTAGCTCAGCTGTTAATTACGCTGGGTGTGCTTCCTGCTCTGGGCTAGTTGTTTAGAACGTTCTCTGAATAACCTCTAGTTACTGAATCCATCGTAATCAATCAGTATTGTTAAGCCAACGAGTTTCGCTCGTTGGCTTTTTTAATCTGGATCAAATTACCGTAAGATATTCGGTGAAAGAATTGGTAGAAATGTGCTTTTATTTCGTACACTTAAGTTGTGGTATATCGATAATTTAAGTGGAGAAAACCGCTCAAAATACCATTGAATTTACAACACAATGAGCTTCTCTTGTTTCTCTGCTTGGGTGTGGAGGTGAAGTATGGCGCACCGGAGTTTTTACCCGTTTGCAAAACCGCTTAATGAGCAACTGCAAACGCTAAAGGGCAGGATGCAGGCGCACTTGCCGTGTATTGATAGGGTGTCATTTGCTAAATATCACCCAGACCAAGATGTGCTCAAATCATTTGCAGAAAGTGAGTTCGACACTTGGTGTTTAGCCCACCATGAGTCAGCATTCCGTAAACTCCACCACCTCAATATTGCCTCCAAAAACGCGATTCCTCGCATCGTCGAAGACCTTCACGATATTAATCACTGTCCTCGGGTTCAAACCCTACTCAAACACGGATACCAGTCGTCGGTTGCGATTCCTTGTTACGACAATAGAGCATTTACAGGCTTTGTGTTCTTAAATTCCACTCAGCCCAATGCATTTAGCTTAGAAGCGTTGAATAGTCTTAAACCTTATTTCGAAATGATTCAATTTTCGGTTGAATCAGAAGACCACGTCGTTAGCGCGATAGAAACGTTGGCGAACCGAATGCAATGTATGATGCCAGGCTACTCCCCTGAGTTTTACGCGCATACCAAAAGAATGAAGTATTACAGCCAAGTCATCGCAACGCAGTTAGCGGATCGTTATCACCTGAATGATGAAATGGTCGAAGATATTGGTATTTTTGCTCAATTCCATGCGCTCAGTGATATTCAGCTGCCAGTTGAAATTGCTAGTCGCCGAACAAATTATACTCAAGAACAAGAGGCGATATTGATTCAACATATTGAGCGTTGCATCGACTCTGCCGATGACATAGTGGCTCGTATCGGAAATCCGGTTCACCCGAGTGTGACTTTGTTTTTGCAGATGGTTACGTATCAATACGAAAACTTAAATGGTACTGGTTATCCGTATGGTTTAACCAGTGACGATATACCAATCGCCGCGCAAATTACGGCTGTCGCGAATGCCTTTGATTTTATGACGACGCACCATCCGTACAGACAAGCGTGGTCCATCCCATACGCATTGTTAGAACTTGAAAAATGGGTATATCAGGGATGGTTATCTCGAGAATGTGTTAATGCTCTGCGAGAGCATCAAGGTTATATAAAGCAAATCATCCACAAATATCCGGAGCACTATACAGGCTTGGGGTTAATGTGAAGAGCAGTAACGAAGTTGAAATGTTGACGAGGAGGAATATTTAAACAATACTGTTTTTATATACAGTAATAAGTTTGGAGGTGAAGTATGTTGTGGGAAACCCTTGAAAGAGTAAACCGCTTACGCCAACAAGCACTTGCAAATCCTGAGTTTGTTGAGTCAGCAAAAGAGCACGAACAAGCACTTCAGGAGCAAGAATACCATTATCAAACGAAGAAAAAGCGTTCAGCCAAAGACAAACAAGGTAAAAAGTCGCTGGCCGATATCTATAAAGAAGTAGAGTTTGGCGCTGACGCTCGTCATTAATTTATTCACTGCGGCATTTCTTCATGCGCCGCAGTATTCATTCAAATTTATGCGAGGGCAGTGGTAGACCGCTGCTCTCGTTGACCTGCCGACAATCCACTAATGAAGTCATCCGCAACAAATAATCATTAACGCTTAGTAATTCTCTCAATGATCTTGTTGATGTAATGATAATGACAACGGTTTGCATTTGTATCTTTGTTGTTATATAAAACCTCCCTTATTAATCGTTCTGTTGAATAAGAACGGCAAACGTGATGAACGAATGAAAGCGATTGATTAGCTTTCATTTGTGAATGGCTATTAGGTGAAGTAGGGATGTTGGAAGCTAAAGCACTCCAGTTTGAGATTGAAGGCAAGTCATTGCTAAAAGCGTTTGATGTGACATTTGAACCTGGGAAAACATACGCTCTTGTTGGGCACAATGGTTCAGGAAAATCCACATTGTTAAAGTTGCTGGCACAGCAACAGCCATACACCGCTGGTGACGTGGTTCTGCATGGAACGAGCATTAACGATCTCTCAGCGAAAAAATTCGCCCAACACATTGCCTACTTGCCTCAGCATCTTCCGGTGACCGACAGTATTTTAGGTCGAGATTTAGTCGGTTTTGGTCGTTACCCATGGCATGGTTTACTTGGTCGTTTGAGCAAGAAAGATCATGACATTGTTGAAGAATCAATGGCGATGACAGGAACACTAAAATACGCAGATCGCTTAGTTGATACGCTATCTGGAGGGGAGCGCCAACGAGTGTGGCTAGCCATGCTATTAGCGCAAAAAACCGAGTATTTGCTTCTTGATGAGCCTTTGTCTGCGTTAGATATTAGCCATCAAGTCGATATGTTGAAGCTCATCTCTAAACTCAGTAAAGAATTGGGCTTGGGCGTTATTATCGTACTGCACGATATCAACTTAGCGGCGCGCTTTTGCGATCATATCGTTGCATTGCATCAAGGTGATTTGATTGCACAAGGCAATGTTGAACAGGTGTTTACTGAACCTAAGCTAAGGGACATATACGGGATAGAGATGAAGATCTCTGACCACCCTGCGGGTTATCCGGTGGCGATGCCAAGCTAGAGGTTGAATAATGAGCAGTACAAACACTCGACTTAAGCATTTCTCTTTCGCTCTCTCACTTAGTGCGCTTTTGGTCAGTTCCTTTCAAGCAGTAGCTGAGGCGTCACCTCGGGTGATGTCGGTTGATTGGACACAAACTGAAACGATGTTGGCGTTAGGGGTCGTGCCCGTAGGCGTCGCTCAAGGGCAAGATTACGATGCTTGGGTAAAATCGCCACCGTTACCACCTCAAACTAAGGATGTAGGGTTAAGAACTCAACCCAATATAGAGCGTATTTACGAGCTCAGACCTGACCGTATTTTTATTGCCCCGTATTTCTCCTCAATGAAGCATCGCTTAGTCGATATTGCCCCCGTTACCACGATTGACTTATATGAAAGCGGGATTACAGATTGGTCGGTACTTACTCGTTTCACTCGGAGGTTTGGTGAAGAGCTAGGAAGAGAAGCGGAAGCTGAGGCACTTATACAAAAATATGAAGAACGTTTCTCTTTATTAAAACAGCGCATAAACAAAGACCAGCCGCCGCTTTTAATGGTTCAGTTTATGGATACGAAGCACGTTCGTGTTTTTGGTCAGAATAGTCTTTACTCTCAGGCTATCGAAAAGATTGGGCTGAGTAATGCGTGGAACGAAGAGACAAATAGCTGGGGCTTCAGCTTAGTCGGCATCGATAAGTTAGCAGGTATAAGAGCCCAAATTGTTATCGTTGAGCCATTGCCTCACGGTGGCGAAAAGCAGCTCTCTCAAGATCCGTTTTGGCAATACGTTGTTCAACAGTCTGGTGAGAAAGTCATGCAAGTCGCACCTGTTTGGAGTTTTGGTTCTATGCCTTCAGCGCTTCGGTTCGCGGAGTTAGTTACGGCGAGTAAGATCGAGGAGTTAGAACAATGAAAGCCATGCCTTTAAGCCTTGTGGTGTTACTTTCGGCATTTACCTTTTCTATTGGTGCTTTCCAATTGTATCAAGCAAGTTCATTCTCACTGGCTCTTAGCAGTTTATGGAAACCTAACTTTCAATCTATCTATTCCGTCTTACTTCACTTTAGCTGGTGGCCTCGAGTCTTCACCACGATTATTTCTGGCGCCGGATTAGCGGTTGCTGGGGTATTAATGCAACAAGTTCTGCGCAATCCTCTTGCTTCGCCAACAACATTAGGTGTGGCGAGCGGTTCAAGTTTTGCTTTGATGTTAGCTACGCTATTTGCCCCTTGGATGTTGGATATAGCACCTAATTTGGTTGCTCTCATCGGCGGTGTGACATCGATGGGGTTGGTGATGCTGTTGTCATGGCGACGAGCGTTATCTCCAACGGTTGTCGTCGTTTCTGGGTTAGTGATAAACCTGTACTTTGCATCATTAAGTACGGTTATTCTGATGATGAATACCGAAAAGCTGAATGGATTAATGATATGGGGAGCGGGCTCGCTTGTTCAGAGCGGATGGGGTGATTTCTCGTATCTTGCACCTCGAATCGCACTTGCTACGGTTATCGCATTTGTGTTTGCAAAGCCGTTAAGTCTGCTAGAACTCTCCGAGCAAGGTGCCAAGAGTTTAGGTGTCTCGCTAGCCAAACTGCGCTTTGTCTGTCTTGGGCTTGCGGTGTTAATCACTTCTTGGGTCGTTTCTGCAGTAGGAATCATCGGTTTCATCGGATTAGCAGCGCCAGCGATTACTCGATTGATAGGTATCAATAAAATCCAGCATAAGCTTTGGGTATCGATGCTGATTGGTGCCATGTTATTGACTTTAACCGATTTGGTTATTCAGCAACTGCCAGGGCTAATGGCGAGTTTTATACCAACGGGAGCAGCAACCGCTGCACTGGGCGCTCCGCTACTGTTATGGCTGCTACCTCGCTTATCACAAAAGACGCAGGGTCATACTCAAACGGTGTTAACTCGACATCGTCAACATGTTTACAAGCTAAATCCTAAAGCGATCTCATTGGCGTTGATCGGCACATTAATTTCCGTTGTTCTTTTTGCCACGGTTGCTGTGCAAAATGAAGGGTGGACAAACTTGTTTGCTAGCCAAAATTGGATTTTTTTGGAATGGCGCGCACCTAGATTATTTGCAGCAGCAATTGCGGGGGCAATGTTAGCGATTGCTGGCACCATGATTCAACGCCTAAGTGGAAACCCAATGGCCAGTCCAGAAGTGATCGGCATCAGTTCAGGGACAGCGATGGGATTGATCATCGCGATGTTTACTGGGTTAGGTTCGTCAATTTTCACTCTTTCTTTAGGCGGGCTTGTAGGTGCATTAGCGACGGTATTGGTCATTGTGCTGCTAAACCGTAAATCAGGTTTTCAGCCGGAGCGCATTTTGTTGACTGGTATTGCTATTACCGCACTGATGAATGCAATACAGAGCTTTATTCTAGCCACTGGTGACCCAAGAAGTTATCAAGCATTGGCTTGGTTGTCTGGGTCTACCTACTATGTTTCGGTTGAAACGTTACTCCCATTGTCTTTATCTGCGCTTGTTTTTATAGGGTTGAGTTTTCTCTGCGTAAGATGGCTAGATATTCTTCCTGTTGGCGCCGCTTCCTCTAAAGCACTTGGGATTCGCGTTGATCGTTCACGCTCGATACTGCTGCTTTTAGTTGCTTGTCTCACGGTCAGTGCGACATTGGTTGTTGGTCCTATTAGCTTTGTTGGGTTACTGGCTCCGCATTTAGCTCGCTTATTTGGCTTTAACAAAGCGTCACAACACATGTTATGCGCCGCGATATTGGGTTCCGGCGTGATGTTGTTGGCCGATTGGTTGGGACGACAAGTTCTTTACCCGCAAGAAGTACCAACAGGGCTTATGGCGTCTCTCATTGGCGGTTTGTATCTGATGTGGGGATTACGTCGTTTGTAGATACGAGCTACGCCTCAACCAAGAAAGTAATTATACAAACAAGCACTCGCAGTGGCATTGGTAACCTATGCCACTGCGAGTGTCTTATGCAAAACCTCTGGTTTGTCTTTTATGGAAACAACTGGCGATGCCGTAACTCGCTTTTCTTTCAGCGATCGCTGAAGTCATGAAGGGTTGGTTTGGCTGCCGACAAAAAAGGAGAATAATATGACTCGGCAGTTTATGCGGACACCAACGTCAATGGCGGTTGTATTAGCGTTATCAACGCCAAATGTCTTGGCTCAGGAAGATGAAAATATAGTTGTGATTGGACAGCAGCAAGACAGTGCAGTTGGTCCTGATTTTAGTTATCTTGGAGCGAAGAGTCGGGCAGCGACGAAAACTGATATTGCCATCAATGAGACTCCAAGAGCGGTGTCTGTTGTTACGCGAGAGCAAATGGATGATCGTGCCTCTATTAGCATTTCTGACGCGCTACAGTACACACCAAGCATTCAAACTAACTATTTTGGCGAAGATAACAAGCAAGATTGGTTTATTATTCGTGGTTTTAAACAGGCGAACAGCGGGTTGTATCAAGATGGTACCCGTTTATATTCTTCTGGCTTCTATAGTTGGCAAATAGATCCGTTTGCGTTAGAGAGGGTTGAAGTTTTACGTGGTGCAGCGTCTGTTCTTTATGGGCAAAACCCTCCAGGTGGGGTTATCAATGTTGTCAGTAAGAGACCTCAATTTGATGGTGGGTCAGGACTTGTATCTTTGGAGTACGGTTCTGAAGACCGTAAACAACTTTCTCTTGACGTAAACTCTGAGGTGAGTGAGCAGTTAGCTTTCCGCTTTCAAGGGTTAGCGAGAAAAAATGGGACGAGAATTAGTGGTGTAGAAGCAGAGCGCATTCTTCTCTCTCCATCGATGACGTACAAATTTAATGAGACGTCTGAAATTACCTTTCTAACGAGCTATCAAAAAGACGACTCAGATCCTTATCTGCAATTTTTGCCAGTTGAAGGAACGTTAACGCAAAACAAAAATGGAAAGATCAGTGATAGTTTAGCGATAGGCAACCCTAACTGGGAGACGTTTGAGCGTGAGCAGGTGTCTTTAGGCTATGAGTTTTCTCATGCGTTTAATGATATCACTTCATTTGTTCAAGCAGCTCGTTACAGTGAAATGGATGTTAAGTTGAGACAAATGTATTCGTACGTTTACTCGGCTGATGTGCCTGGGTTGGGGGCGATTTTAGATCCATCAAATGAACGCAAGACCGTACTTCGGGGCGCTTCAACAGAAGATGGATCATCCGATGCTTTTAATATTGATAATCGTTTGATGCACCAAGTAAATTGGGGAAGCGTTGAGCATAACTTGATGTTGGGTTTAGATTTTCAAATGATCAGTATCGATGGTAAGGACTTTGCTAATGATCCTATCGTTGCTGATGGTAATGCGCTCTTAAACACACCAATGGGAGCTTTGCCTGACCCTAGATTTAATGTATTTAATCCCACTTATTCGGATAATATAACGTTACTCGATCCGAATACGCTACAGCCATTGAGCGAAACCGATAAGCAAAGAACGAAAGTTGAGAACCGACAGCTCGGAGTCTATTTTCAAGATCATATGCTGATTAACGATAAATGGACAATGTTATTGGGTGCGCGTTACGACGATACAAGTAACGAAGTACATAATGTTACCACGGGTGCTCGCACGAAAGTCGACAACGGAGAGTGGACGTTTAGCGTGGGAACGGCTTATATTTCTGATTCTGGCTTCACACCATACTTTAGTTACTCTCAGTACTTTGATCCAATTATTCAAGAAGATAGCAATGGTAAGCCAGCGAAGCCGGAAAGCGGTGATCAATTTGAAATCGGTATGAAGTACCAACCGGATTCATTCGATGGCTATTTCAATATCGCAACGTATCGGGCAACAAAAGAAAATTTGGCTCGTATCTACTTGAGTGAATTGACGCAAATAGGAAAAATAGAAAATAACGGCGTTGAGTTTGAGGCTGTAGCCAATGTGACACCTTCTTTAACATTAATCGGAAACATAGCCTATGTTGATGCAGAGATAAAAGAAGACGTCAATAAGACATGGGTTGGCAAAACACCTTCTCAAGTCGCGAATACCGTATCATCAGCTTGGGCACATTATCGTTTCTTTGATGGACCTCTTGATGGCTTTTCGGTTGGCTTAGGTGCGCGCTATACAGGTGAGTCATACGGAGATAATGAAGAGAGACTAAAAGTACCAAGTTATTTCTTAATGGATGCGACGGTCAGCTATCGTATTGGAGATTACAAGCTACAAGTCGCAGCTAAAAATATCACTGATAAAGAGTACATAGCGACATGTGATGGTTTTTGTTGGTATGGTGATCGACAAAATGTTATTGCAAGTTTAACTTACGATTGGTGATTTAACGGATAAATAAACACCCCTAGTGTAGGGGTGTTTATTTAGAAATCTGCTTTGCGGACAAAATGTGGGTTTTTGTACTTTTTCTGCGGACCAAACGATGATACGACGAGCTTGTTCCATAACGTTTTGTCAAACTCACCCTTTGGAATCGAAGGGTAGAGGGTTTCCTCTTCTTCTCTTGCAAAGTTCATGTACTGTTTCTTCTTAATTTGATTGTACTTTTTGGCGATCTGGTTATGTTTTCTTACCCACTCCAGTTTGTAATTGTGGAGCACTTTTTCACCTTCTTCCGCACTCATTCGAGATAGGAATAATCGCTTGTACGAGACCTTTCTGTCCAACATTGTGCGCATGACGGTTTGGATATATTTACCGTGGTGCGTGACAGTAATATCTTTTTCGTCAATAGGAGTGACGCACCAGCCTTTAGGTAAAAAGTCTGGCTTCTTAAATTGCTTATTACGCTCCATTAGCGCCTGATGTAAAACTAAATCAGAGGTGCCGCGGAACGTTTTTTGCCATTTACCGATACGAATTTGAATCGAACCAGGCAAGCGATAGATGTTAGTAAACTTATCTTTGTCCATGGACTTGTGTCATGAGATTAATATGCATTATTAGAAAGTGAAAAACAGT
>NZ_WXWT01000099.1:0-15132 GCF_009904725.1 Vibrio sp. V43_P6S15P86 | reverse complement strand
ATAAGAATTTAAGGAACACCGATGCCAACGTTGGATTTTAAAGGTAAGCAGTTTGTATATTCACATCACCTGAGTGTGCCGTTTCGTGAACTAAAAGTGGTTGCGGATAAATCTTTACCGCTGGAAGGCAAGTCAGCATCACTGGATGATAACCTCATCATCCATGGCGACAACCTTGAAGCCCTCAAGGCGTTACTGCCAACTCACGCAGGTAAAGTAGACTGCATTTTTATCGATCCGCCGTATAACACAGGCAATGAAGGCTGGTGTTATAACGACAATGTGCGCTCACCATTGATGCAAGAATGGCTCAAAAAGTCAGCTAATCCTGTTGATAAAGAAGATATGGAACGTCATGACAAATGGCTTTGTATGATGTGGCCGAGGCTTATGCTTCTGAAAGAATTGTTATCACAGACTGGCAGTATCTGGATAACCCTCGATGAAAACGAAAGTCATCGGATGAAACTATTATGTGATGAAATATTTGGTAGCAACAATTTTGTCTCGCATATGGTTTGGGAAAAGGTCTATAGCTCCAGAATGGATTCGTCTGGGTTTAGTAAAGATGTTGATTCAATTCTTGTATATGCAAAGGACAAAGATGAATTAACCTTGAATGCGATTATCGTTGACCAAGGTGAAAAGCAATTTACATATACTGACCCACGGAATGGAAAAAAGGCTAGATTACGCTCATTAAGAAAAGAAGGATCGAATTCAAGACGAATTGACCGTCCAAATACCTTTTACGCAATACCTGCACCTGATGGTTCAGAGATATTTCCTATAAAACCTGATGGAAGCGAAGGAACTTGGCGTTGGGATCAGAAAAAGGTATTAGCTGATATGGCTAAGGAGGATTCCCAGTTATTGATCCAAAAATCAAAGGATGGAGAATGGGAGGTATTAGTAAAGCAGTATTTTGAAGGTGAAATTGAGAAGCCAGTAAGTACGTTGCTAACTTCGGAAGAGTATGGACACAATCATGGTGCATCTGAAGAGATAAAACGAATTTTTGGTGGTGAGAAACCTTTTAATACGCCCAAACCGTCTAAATTAGTAAAAGGAATTTTACAATTATCAACTCAACCCAACTCCATAATACTTGATTCCTTTGCTGGCTCTGGAACAACAGCTCATGCAGTGCTTGAAGCTAATAAAAAAGACAATGGCAATCGTAAGTTTATCTTAGTTGAGTGCGAAGACTACGCCGATACATTAACAGCAGAGCGTGTACGTCGTGTTATCAATGGCTACCCCTTTAAAGGAAATCAAAAACAAGAACTGCTTTCTGAAAAAATTACTTGGTCGGTCTTTGAAAAGAAGCACGCTGAGTTGCTGGAAAAAATCGCTAATGTTGAGGAAAAACACAGCAGCGAGTTCGATAAAATCAAAAAAGTACTCAAAGACGGTGTGCTCACAGTCACAGGTGAGCGCAAAGTGGATGAGTTTGCGCCAGGTAGTGGCGGCAGTTTCACTTATTGTACCTTGGGTGAACCGATTCAAATTGAAAGCTTACTCACCGGCGAAGCGATGCCATCGTTCGATGCACTCGCACGTTATGTGTTTTATACCGCGACTGGGCAGTCGTTAGAAACTGTCGCGAAAGCCTCTGCCGATGGTTTTATCGGTGAAACAGACTTATTCCGTATTCATTTGTTCTATCGTCCTGATAGTGAATGGCTACGCTCAAATGAAGCGGCATTAAACGCGGACAAAGTAGCGGCGATTGCTAAAAACAATACCACGAAAAAGCGCACCATTGTCTTTGCTGTCGCGAAATTTATGAGTCAGAAGGACTTAACTGAAAAACGCATTGAGTTTTGCCAGTTGCCTTACGCTATCCATCGCATTATGGGGGCGTAACATGGAGTTAAAAGACTACCAAAACGGTGTGCTGGATAAGCTGGATTATTACTTAAAAAAGCTGGCCGACACCAAGGAAGAAGCGGAAGACTTTGTCGCTTTTCAGAAAATGAAAGGCAAAGAGGCCCGCTTAACCGATTACGCTAAAGATACGTGGGAAGCTCTGGTACAGGAGCGCCGTATTGACCTACTTAAAGACAAAAGTGGCAATTTGGTGCCTGCACCTTATGTCACAAGATTTGACGGCTTAGAGCGTCCCATTCCTAACGTGTGCCTGAAAGTACCAACGGGTGGCGGTAAAACCTTACTTGGCGTTGCTGCGGTCGAGCGCCTGCAAACGGATTTGTTTACGCAACAAACCGGCATGGTGCTCTGGGTAGTGCCGTCGGATGCCATTTACAAGCAAACCTGGAAACAGTTGGCTAATCGTGAACATCCGTATCGACAAATGCTAGAACGTGCTTCGGGTGGGCGGGTAAAAATGCTCGAAAAGAACGATGCCTTTACCAAGCGAGATACCGACGAAAACCTGTGCGTTATGTTGTTGATGCTGCAATCCAGTGCGCGTCAATCCAAAGAAACGCTACGAATGTTCCGCGATAGCGGCCGATTTACCACTTTCTTCCCAATTGAAGATGACACCAGCGCTAATGAGGCACTTTTGAGCAATATTCGTAATTTAGATTGTAACGATCTATCCGATTACGGTTGGCAAGAAGGCATCGCCCCAGGCTCAGTGTCAGTTAAACAAAGCTTAGGCAATGTGTTACGCATGGTTCGCCCTGTGATTATTGTGGATGAGGGGCATAAAGCTTATAGCGAAACCGCAAGAGAAACCCTGTGTGGCTTTAACCCTAAGTTTATTCTTGAGCTCTCGGCCACGCCTAACGCTAACGGTAAGCATCACTCAAATGTACTGGTGAATGTGTCTGGGCAAGCGTTGAAAGATGAGCAAATGATTAAGTTACCCATCAACTTAATCAACGAAGATAAAAGCGAGTGGAAGCATACCTTGTCGCTTGCGCACGCTAAATTGGCGGAGCTTGAACAGGATGCCGGACAGCTACAAAGCGAAACCGGTCGCTATATTCGTCCCATCATGCTGATCCGTGTTGAGCGCACAGGTAAAGACCAGCGAGATTCAGCCTTTGTGCATGCGGAAGACGCCCGCGAGTATTTGATGGAAAAACTCGGCGTGCATGAAAATGAAATTCGCTTTAAAACGTCCGATAAAGACGAGTTGGGTGATGATGATTTGCTCAGCGAAATGTGCCCCGTTAAATACATCATCACAAAGGATGCGCTGCGTGAAGGTTGGGATTGCCCCTTTGCTTATGTGTTAACCGTGTTGTCTAAAATGACCGCAAAAACGGCAATCACCCAAATGATTGGCCGGGTACTACGTCAACCACATGCGCGATTGACGCAAAAACCAAGTTTAGATGAGTGTTATGTCTACACCTTTGATCAGGATGTGATGGAAGCCGTCGCCGGTGTTAAGCAAGGTTTAGAAGAAGAAGGTATGGGGGATGTGGCGAACCAGGTTAAAGCCTCGGAAGCCAATAAAACCGCTGCAGTAGTGAGCAAAGAAACCTTATTGCGTAGAGAGCGTTTTCGTAACCTACCTAAAATATTCTTGCCTCGGGTTTTACATCGTGATGCTGGGTACAAAGACGGCTACCGTTTGTTTGACTATGAACGGGATGTGCTGGGTGACCTAGATTGGGAATCGCTGTCTTATTTGAATGCAGAGAACTTCCAGCTAGTGGACGACAAGTTACAGCGCACGATTGCCCGTATCGACTACAAAATGTCTAAGGATAACCAAGGCGAATTGGACTTGGCCGATCCGATCCACGAAAACATCGATTTTGACCCCAGTGCAGGCCTAGATATCTCGTTTATGGTAAGGCAGCTCACCGATGTTATTCCAAACCCCTGGCAAGCCATGCGGGTGTTAACGCACACGTTAGACATCTTGCGTGGTAATGGCGTTTCTGAGGAGGCCTTGTTTACTAACCGCCTTGAACTACTCAAAGAGATGAAGCGCGACATTAAACAACAGGTCGCGCAATTATCGGAGCAAATCTTCAGATCTAAGTTGGACAACGGTGATATTTCCCTGCGCCTACTCGCTTCAGATAACAAGAAGCTAAATTGGGAACTGGCGCAAACCCTAGAGGTTAATGTCAGTGAGCATGAGCAGGTGCTTCGCCGCAAGGATGGATCTGAACTCGAAAAAAGCTTGTTCGAAAAGGTCTATCAAAATGGGCTGAACAATTTAGAGCGCGACACAGCTTGGTATTTGGATAAGCAAGAGTCTGTGTATTGGTGGCATCGTATTGCAGTAAATCAACGTGAATACAGCCTGCAAGGCTGGCAAAAACAAAAGGTTTACCCTGACTTGTTGGTGTGCGTCGAACAGCCTAATTCTGGAAGTTATCGTTTTTCTATATTGGAAACCAAGGGCGAGCATTTAAAAGGGAACGACGACACTGAGTACAAGCGCCGATTGTTTGAGCTGTTAACTGAGCACGTCAAGACGGCGGTAGATGCTGGCGAGCTTACGTTGGAAGCTGCGTCGGGTGGTATGTCGTTCAGAATGCTGATGGAAGACAGTTGGTCACAGGAAATCGTGCCTGAATTGAATTAATGAGTCATTTGTTGGTGTTGTGTTGTCTCCAACCTTGTCACCCCTTCTGAAAAAGGGGCGAAACTCAAAAGGAATATCAAGTTAACGAGGATTTAGATGAGTCAGCCAATACCGACTTCGTATAATCAAATCATTGCGCATACGATAGAGCAAGCACTTGCTCTATCGGTTAATGCAAAGAACGAAAATGCTATTGCTGGCTTTTGCCAGTTGCAAGGCCCAACAGGCGGTGGCAAAAGTAGTTCTCTTTATCGTAGCCCGGACGGGAAGATACCTGCGAGCCTTGAATTTATAAAATCCAAAGGGTTGCAGGCCATCTTAGTTACCCATCGCTGGAATATCCTGCATGACATTTATGAAAGTGCCACGAGTGAAAAAGACAGCTCGGGTAACCCCTTGCTGGTTAGTATTCTTTATGCACAGGATGAAACTGTCGTTAGTGCGGTTTCGCAACGAGCACTGCCACATGAACAAGGTGTTCAAAAGTCTGACTTGCCCGATCCTTATAAGGCCATTGAGGATATTCATGGTTTAGGTGCGTTTCGTTCTAATGCTGATAAAGAGGCTCTCGTCCGTGCTTGCCACAACGTTTCAGCCATAGCCCGTAATGTTGAGTATAGAAAGAAAAACCCTGATTCGATGGGCGTCTTACTCGAACGAGAAGAGCAGGAACTAAGAAAACTGTGTGGCTTTGTCGAACGGACGCTACTTGGGTGCATGTCGTCCTTAGAGAAGGCTGTGAAGTATGCCAGTAAGCACCATGGCAAGACGCATGAGCTCACGGAGCAAGCAAAAGAAAAGCTTCGTTTATTCAGAGAAAATAAATGGGTGCGTCGAATTTTCCCGGCGATTGCCTGGCACGATGATAAGCAACATTTGCTGGTGTTAACAACGCAGAAGCTGTTCGCTTCCTTTTACGACGGTAAACAGAAAGTTAGAATGTCGAGCGGCCAACTGGCCGGAAAGGTTGTATTTGTTGATGAGTTTGATTACCAAGCGGACATTCTACAGACATTACTTGCCCAGTCCCAAATGGTGCAAGAGCCGCCTGAGTGTATTGGTCAATTACTTGAAGGCGGTAAGCGCCTATTAGCGCGAATGCAGTTTGTTACTGCTGAACCTATACCTGAGCTTTACAGTGAGCTTAAACAGCTTATTGCGGAGCTAGAGGAGGATTTGACCAGCAAAGGGGTCGATCTGAATCAGTCTAGGGCACTGGTAATGCCTTTAAAACAGTATGAATCCGGTGTTCCGTTCGAAAAGAAATATCTGTTTCGCTCAGACCACTTAGTAACCAGTGAGCCTTTGCAATTACAGCAAAAACCTCATGGCTTTGAAGTGAAAAGTTATGAGCAAAGCGATGATGTATCGGTTGATGTTGGTGATTTTTTGCGTGTGATGGAGAAATATATCAGACGCTTCAGTTTGCTGTTGTCACAGTTCGCGACCGATGAGTCCGAAGCTTATGAATATCTTGTTCGGCTAAACCGGTTACTGTTCGACCCCGCGAACGATTATCGACCATCCTACTACAGCACAGCGTTACCCAGTTTATCGCTGTTCTCATTACCTCGCACAAGCTTACCTGAGTTAGAAGCGCTCAGTAGATCAAACCTATTACCTAATACTCAGACGAATATGTTTGGCCTAACAACCTGGCTGTTAACCACGGATGAAGCCGAGGCGGATATTGACCCGTTGAGGATCAAGATTAAACGCGCACTATTGCCGACAACGCCTGAAGGGTTAATGGTTTCGTTATCGAGTCGGAACCTGGTTTTTGCACTATCCGCAACCTCTTATATCGAAAGGGGGATTGGTCATTTCGATATACGCTGGATTGAAAGCGCTTTGCGTTACGTGGCTCAGGCCCGCAATCCACAATGTACCGAGAGTTTTCTGGGCGATAGCTTTGAGCAGCGCCCCGAAGATTGGTTTAAGAAGCCGATTCCATATTTACAAACTGACGAGGATAAGCAGTTACAAATGGCGGTGATCCGCTCGTTGGTTAAAGATAAATCTGAAAAGCGTCGCTCGACACTAAAAACCACGATCCACGACTTTGATGATGCTATCAATGCCCCAGTTTTTCAGGAGGCAAAACTGCATTTGAACGCTGCATTTTTTGAGGCTGAGCACTCAGATTACAAGTATGAATACCGGCAGTCTGTGTTGTTTAAATTACTGCACGTTCTGCATTTGGCAGCGAATGAGCCACAACATAAAGGGCACCTGGCCTTTGTTAACTCAGTCAAATACCTTCGGAAGTGGTTGATAAGTGATACCGCAGAGAACAGCAGAATGAGCGCTGATTGGCTTGAAATGGAGCGTTTAACCACTGGCGTATTGTCTTCATTTGACGATGTGTTTATTCCTTTGGCTGTCAACGGCAAGCCCATGATGATTTGCTTGCTCAATGCTGAAGCACAAAAGCGAGAAGGATTTGAGCACGCATATCAAGCGGCGTTCGACTCTGGCCGTACCGTGGTGGTAATGACACAAACTGCATCCGCTACCAATGGCATTAATTTGGATTACTCCTTGCCTAACTCTCAAGGGCAGATGGATCTGACGTCGCTGTTTATTATTGAAAGTAAGCACTTTTACTTTTCACCATGGGATAGCAATGACGATGATGACGAAATGTCTCATGCTGGCTTTCAGCTCAGAAACTTAGAAAAATTAGTCAGGCGTTCAGAGTTTTCACGTAAGCAGCAGCGGCAATTCATTATGCCGTTAATGAATAACTCAGTTGCTAAAATCCAGGAGCTAAACAAGCTCTATAAAGGGACAAATGACTACGTTAAGAATCTTGCCGCTGACGTGCAGCAGCAAGTTGGTCGTATTGAACGTGCTTGGACATATGTGCCCCATGTCGCCATTCATTTAAGCGATGATGTAGCAGGCCATCTTCGCAACTACGGCCAATTAACCGTTTGTACTAACAACCGAAATTGGGTTTCAAACCTTAATAATCAGCTGATTGATGATCTTACTCATTCCGAAGATGCATCGGTTTCCAACTTTCTTGCCCTGTTGAAAACGCGATCCCAAGATGGCTCTGCTGCGGTAAATATTATTGATAATAAGTTAGTTTCCACTATCCGAGATGCAAGACAAGGTAAGGGTTGTATTGAAGATATTTCAGGACTTTGGCATGAACTAGGCCGCGCTGTATTGCAGCATGATCTCCAATGGATGCCGCATAACAACACGTTTGGCATTACTGAGCCTTTGTGTCGTTGGGCGTGCTTTGAACGACCCGAGGAATCAAAGGTTACTGGTGAAATATGGTACGACCCGAAAAGTTGGCAGTTCTTTGCGAAGCGAGCAGCCGGATTGATTAAATATAACCCACAGACGCTTTATGAGGTTGTTAATCGACAACCTGCCATTTCGGATTGGTTTAATCGGAAAGGTTTTCGAACGTCGTTTCAGCCGTTTGCCAACGACATTGAAGAGCAATTCTCATTTCATCCCGTTGTGATTCAGCGAATTTTACAAGGGCGTATTGGTGAGGAAGGCATTCGCGCATTGCTAAGCGATAAGCAGCTCTTAACTAAGCAAGACGTCTACAACCATGAGTTGTTTGAATTATATGATTTTGATATAGCAAACGCGGATGTTTTTGTTGATGCTAAATTTTGGTCTATAGCTGCTCTGGAACAGTCGGATGAAGGCTTTGAGCAATGGCTTGCTTCTGGCAAAAATCCTGAATTTGCGCCTTTGGGATTAATTAAGAAGCTGGAAAAGATCCGCCAAGTCCGTGGTGAAAATGCCATTTTGGTAATTGCGAATCTATTGACTGGTGAAGATTGCTCCTTATCGGGCTTTTCTGAAATGTTGGAACCAGTAAAAGTAGAGAATGCTTCAATCCTGTTTTTGCCTGGTTGTTTGGTGAGCGATGAATATCAAATGACGTCCGGCTTTAGGTGGTTGTCGAAATTAGTTTGCCAGCGTATTAGGGAGTATGGCTAATGGATAAAAATAAAGGTTTGAGGAAGTTGCCGCTGTCTCATTTGGTTTATTTGAATAGCGAGGTTGATGCAGAGAAAGCCAACAAATTTGTGGTTTATCACTATCCACTTCTCAATAACAACTATCAGTGGAAAGAGAAGAATGCCTGGGAAGAGCGAATTGATGCTGAGTTAGACAGTCGGCAGTTTGCCTATTTGATGAAAAAAAATGGCAATCAGTTTGGGCTCTATGTTGCTTTACAGAATTCAAATGATGTTCCGCCGTGCATTGTAGACACTGATTTGCAGCCTATTACTCCGGTACGCGTGGAGTATTCGCCGGTTTTCAATCCCGTGTGGATTCGCCTAATGATGCGTTCATTAAGAGCCTTTGATGGTCACTGTAAAGGCGCTTACAGTTTAGGTTGTCCGTTATTGAAAGTAGATAGCTGGGCTGGCGGCGTAAATGCGATCAGCCTAGATTGCAGAACTCAGCAGTTAAATGATGGTAATACCACTGAAATTGCACTTTACAAAGAAAACGTAATATTAAGACCGTTATCTAGTGACGATGATATAGATCGTATTAAGAAGCCTCTATGGGTCTATGACAAAAATAAGGTACTTGTCAGGTGGTATCCAGGCCAAGAAAGAAAACCGAGAGGCCCCCTGTTTAAAGAAATTGGAAAGAGTAAAAATTCACGGAAACAGCGTCCGTTTCTGGATCTTTCTACACCAACTAGGTTTGAGCAAAGTTGGCCTATGGTGTTAAAACCAGTGCAAGATGCGTTTATCCTTTTTGCGCGTGACTATGGTTTTGAACTTTCAGCTAAAACATTAAATCTCCAACCACTGACGTTGAAAACAAAGTATAAGGCTAATAAGGCTAAGTCATCTTTCCCAAGCATCGAGATATCCGGTGAAATCAAGGTTATAGACCTAAGAGTTAATGCTGTAGTTGCTTGTGAAGAAATCTTAGAATTATTTAAATCGATAATTGCACAGAAAGGTGTCGATGTTTCGTGGAATTTACTAGATGGAACTGCGGCAAATGACTTTGAACGGATAAAGCTTGAACGTTCGGATCGTGTTTTGATTCTGTTAGACCAAGAGAAGGGTATCGAAGATGACCGTTACCCACTAACTAAGTATCTAGTTGGGCGGTGTGCAGTTCAACATATCAACGTTAATCCTCATGATGTAACGGGAGACCCAGTCGAAAAAGGGTTGTTAATCGAGTCAAAAAGAGACGATGACCCGATAAAGCTATACGTTGCGTCTGAAGGTGGATATTACACCTACAACTACGATTTATTAGATACCAAGGCATACAAAGAAGCGATTATTAGAAAGCTTGAAGTGGTTCTTAAAGAGTTAGAGATCAAACGTTTACTGATCGATTCTGATAGGCCTATTTCTCAAGTCTTGCCATTGCAACGCGCCTGTTTAAACGAATCAACCATTGTCATTACTGATGGTTATTTGTTTACGGTTTCAAACGACAGACCGGTGTTGATCCCCTTCGATCCCACTGATTCTGGTATGACTTCGAAAACAAATGAGTACTTGGCCAATTTCGAAACATCTGTAGATGATTTGCTCACTTTGATGAATGAGAATTGGCCTTATAGTTATCGTCAGAATGTCGTAATGGATTACCGCGGTACTGAAGTTGATAAACAACGGCGATTTGCGGCAAGAATTACGCTTGTTTTGAGTAAGGATAAGGATGCACAAGTGTCAATCATGATGCAAGATCCATCTTACGACCAAACGAATGTCTTGCCATTGGGTATGGAAGATGCGCTTTCGGATTTAACCAAGAAACAGAAGCCTTATCCGTTGACGGATTGGATGCTGCCAGATAGTGAAGTATTGCTCAATATTGTCAAAGAATTGAGTGATGATGGCGTGTTATCCAGCCAAAAGGTAACAATGCGCTTTGAAAGTGAGTTACCCGAATTAGTTGAATTATGGCAAGAACAATTAGTTTCGCTTCATCAGCAAAATGAAACGAAGGTAACGTATTATCAGGTGAAGAAAGATGTGGTTCAACGTTGGTTAGATAAACGAGACAAGAAAAGAGATACAACAATCAGTGGTAGTTTAGATACCTTGTTATCTCGATACTTCGATAAGCCTTTAAACGACATCAAACGCTGGATGAGTAACATACCGGGTATTCAACGCATATGGTACGACAAAGAAAAGGGATATTTTGTTGTCGGTGGATTAACCTCTCCAAAAGCTCAGTTAATGAGGCAGCCGAGCATTCGGCAATGGCACACTTTGAAAGGTGAGTTGGATATTGACCTATTGGTAGATTTACTTGATGTAGATTGGGTTCGCATGAATCAGCTTGCCGGTAATCCATGTGCGGCAACATTAGTTAAACGATGGAAAGAGATTAACCGCAATTCAAGAGATGCTATCTTGTTTTGATAGGTATAGTCGCTAGTTGAATATAGTTAAGCACAAACATCTATTCCTCTCTATGTGTTCTCCATATACCCCACTAAGCCTAATGCTTAGTGGGGTATATTTTTTGTATGGGGGATTCGAGCATACATCCTACCCCGTACCCCAAGCCGTACCCAGTACGATTTTCTCTACAATTGAAAACCTTTTAATCCCTTATTTAATGCTCTCTAGCATCACTCCCGCTTCCATATGGTGGGTATAAGGGAATTGGTCAAACAGAGCAAAACGCGTCACGTTGTGTGTTTCGCATAGAATGTCCAAGTTCTCTTTTAGAGTCTCAGGGTTACAAGAGATGTACATGATGCGCTCGTAACCTTGCACCATTTTACAAGTATCGACATCCATCCCAGCACGTGGTGGATCGACAAAAATCGTGTTGCAGTTGTAGCTCTTCAGATCCACACCTGCATCTTGTAGACGACGGAATTCACGCTTACCTTCGATCGCTTGAGTAAATTCCTCTGCCGATAGACGTAAGATTTGTACGTTATCAATCTTATTGGCGGCGATGTTGTACTGTGCAGATACCACAGATGGCTTCGCTAGCTCAGTTGCCAGTACGCGGTCGAAATTCTGTGCCAACGCCAGCGAGAAGTTACCGTTACCACAGTAAAGCTCTAGTAGGTCGCCAGTGCTTTCTTGGGTACAGTCGACCGCCCATTCCAGCATCTTCTCTGCGACTTTGCCGTTCGGCTGAGTGAAGCTGTTCTCTACTTGTTGGTAGATGTAGCTTTGACCATTTACATCGAGCTTCTCGATAACGTAGTCTCGGTCTAGGACAATCTTCATCTTACGAGCGCGACCAATGATGTTTAGGTTAAAGCCTTCATCATTTAAACGCTGTTTAAGGGCTTTCGCGTTTTCAATCCACTCTTCATCAAGTTGGCGATGGTAAAGGAGTGAGACCAGAATCTCACCACTTAGCGTCGATAGGAAATCCACTTGGAACAGTTTACGACGTAGTGAGTCGTTGTCTTTCATCGCTTCAACCAATAGCGGCATCAGGTCGTTGATCAGACGGCTTGCTGCAGGGAATTGGTCAACACGGTACTTCTCACGAGTTTCTTGGTTGAACATGATGTAGTAAAGATCTTCGCCTTCATGCCAAACACGGAACTCAGCACGCATGCGGTAGTGCTGCTCTGGTGATTCAAACACTTCCAGTTCTGGCATGTTGTATGGCGCGAACATATCCGTGAGACGTTCGACTTTTTCAGCCAGTTGTTCTTGGTAGCGTTGTGGGTTTACATCAAGAGTAGCCATGATCTTACCTTTTATGGTGCATTCAATTTAAGAGCGCAGATTTTATTCAATCTCAATAGGATGTCCAGTTTTGTACTGGAATTGATTTAAAGATAGTGCGTACAGGCAGAGTAGAAAGCAAAATCAATCAAAACGTTACAACTTCTAAGGGCAATATTGGCTGGACAAATAATCAATAGCTGAATAATATTTGCCTCAAGTTGGTGCTATCTAGCAATCTAGATGGCTGAAATGGGAATCTGGTGTGAATCCAGAACTAAGGTTGGGAATTTTGTTAGAGTCACAAGTTGGAGAGTTATTGGTATAAAAAATTAGACATAAGGATTCTGCTAGACTAGGCTAAAACCATAACGTGAGCTAGTTGCGGTAGCAATGTGATTGAACAGAATGGTTCGTTTCCAGATGATTTCGGTGTTGATTACTGCCTTATGTGGGTCAATACGGATAAATATCCTTCATATATAAGCAGGCCAGACCCTGTCAGTGGCGAGATCATCCATGAAGTAAAAGGCAATTCAAAATCATTTATTCATGCACTTCCGATTTTAATTGACCCTGATGGCATGAATGTGGTGCCAGTGAACTTATACCTCCACTCTTTATTGTCAAATCCTGATATATCCTCCGTTAAGACAATCGAATCCCATGCAGTCGCGTTATTAAGCTTCTATCGTTGGATGAACTTAGAAATCCCTGAACATATTGACCCAAGAACAGGTGTGTTGGTTGAAGAGAAGCGCTCCTTAACAATATATGACTGCACCGAGAAGATAGAAGAAAGTCCAGTCGTTAGATATCGTGATTATCTATTAGAGAATCTTTATATCAAAGATGAAAACGGAAAAATCGGAGGCTCTCCCAGTACTGCGTCGAGCTATGTGCTAAAAGTTGTCGCTTACTACACCTACCTTCACCGCCAACGGATCGTTCCAATCAGCAAGACCTTCCGCCCATTTGAGTTTTTGGCAAAGAAAGTTCGCATACGGAACAAAAATAAGAGAGCGCAACATGACATGCTCTCACATCTTAATGGCTATCACGGTAAAGATATTATCGTGTATACAACAGGTCTCACTAAACCATTCAAAAATATACAGAAGCCTCAAGATGCTGATATCCGAGAGCTTCGTCCACTCCGTGAAGATGAAAAACAAGCACTTTACCGATATCTCGATGTTAAAAATTCATCTGACACTAAAGCCCTTATGCTGTACTTAAAAACGGAGGTTGGGTTGAGATTGGAGGAACTGATAACCTTTCCTGCTTCTGTCGTAGATAAACCAAAAGCTAAAGTGGTTAAAGTGCCAATTGGTGAGCGTATTAACGGCTGCCTAACCAAATACAGAAAAGATAGAACGATTGAAATCCCAGACTATGTTATGGATCTTTTGTACGAGTACAAGCTAAGCAAGGTAAGGAAGGATGCAATTGAAAGCGGATTATTACGCCATAACCATCTATTCGTTCAATCGAATGGCAGTATCTACGCCCCAAATACAATTCAAAAGTATGTGGAAGCGGTACGCAATGATTTGATTATTAGCGGATTTGATATTTATTTTGCCACTCATGATTTACGTGCCACTTTCGCAACTGACTGGCTGTACAACAAACACATTCAAACACGCAAGCCCTTTGAAGCACTGATGTCGGAGTTGGCTGATTTAATGGGGCATGAAAGTACCGCTACTACCCAAAAATATATTAGCTACATGAATGACGATAAAACCTGGTCGGAATTCGCTCAGCGTAAAAATCAATTCGCACAACAAACGTTGAGATGATCACATGGCAAAAAGTCGCTTATCTGTTTCCAGAAATCAACATAAACCAATCACCCAACTAAAGACTAAGGATAATGTCACTTCATTAGACTTGAGCTTTGAATTGCATCAACGAGGGATGGCATACAGTATCAAATATAACCTTCTTGATTGGTGCCATGAGCAGTGTGACCCTCAAAAACCATTAGTACAACCGTCTCGATTGAATAGGATGCAAAAGCTAAGGGCGTGGGTTAATCAAGAGAGAAAAAATCAAAGTAGTGAAGCCTATATAAGAGTTAAATTAGCGAGTTTAAAGCAGTATATTTCTTTTTGTGACTTTAATATGCTCGACCCTTTTTCTCAGGGGGGATACCTTTCTTACGCTGGTAACTCAGGTCAATTGTGGCGTTTAGTTAACGCGGCTAATGAGCCAAAAAGATATCATTTTCAGTATCATGACGGTGAAGAGGCTGGCTTGTTGGAGGACACTGCTTTTATCCAAAAGACCTTACTCGATATACTACTTACAGTGCTTGATTTTGATGTGTCAGAGTGGCAAGCCACGCTTAAACCCTTCTCAATAAAGAATAGTGAATCATCAACACAGCCGTATACATCAAGTGAATGGTATGCATTAGTTAAACGAACTCAACTATTCTTTTTCTCTCTAGCAACTCAACTTATTGCGTTTAAAGAGGAAAACCCCGAAGCCCCTCCGCCTCAATGCTTAGAAGGCATTGTAGTTGATAGAAATAATGGTCGGGACATCACAATTACACTGAGGGGCAAGGACGGCTCTGTGAGTCCGTTTAATCAATGCATGGCGGCAGCTTACACCCTATTTGCCTACTACACTGCATTTAACGACACAGTAATAAAAGATGTTCGCCATCCCATTAAAGTGATTACATCGAAGGTAGAAGGTCGCACATCGAAAACTGCTCAAGTTCGTGCTTACAAAAGTCGCGCTTCAAAAGACGTAAAAGCGTTGTTTGCAGGTTCAGATGAAAACTTGCATCCCGAAGCTATTGAAAAAGAGGCAGGGTTTATTATTGCCGAAATCAATAAGCGCGACGCTGTTGGAAAAATAGACGGAATCACTTTTATTCAAACTCTCGAACTCCTCTCTAAATCCTATAGCAAT
>NZ_WXWT01000333.1:0-15212 GCF_009904725.1 Vibrio sp. V43_P6S15P86 | reverse complement strand
GTTATCCGACTTAGACCAAGATGTCGAACCAAAACCACTCAAAGACAGGTGATCTGATAACTCAATGGTGGCTAAGCTCGGAAAGGCGACAACACTCAGTGATAACATGGTCAAATATTTTTTCATATTAATCCTCCGAGCTCACCACACACAAAATACGAGCATTTCCAGGCACGCTCGAAGCAGGGGCATAACCAATCCGATTGGGCTTTTCTTGCATCCACGTGATCAGCGCATCAATGCTAGAGTTTGCAATCACTTTGGGTGGCCTCGCTTTGCCTGAAAAAGACAAGCTCGCCCAGTGCGCGTTCATTTGCGCCAAGTTTTTATTGAGAAGGTAGCGATAGAACTCCGCTCTCTCCGCTGATGTTGCTGGCCAGTCAGATAGCTCAATTCTCTGCCCTTGTAAGAGTTGCGTTTTTCCTCTGTACAACTTTCGCGCTTTATTGATGGTTAGGGGCGAGAACTCATTATTAAACGAGAAAACGGCGTAGCTCTCTGCAGCAAGTACTTGACTATCTATGGGTAGAAGGAAAACAACAATGAATAGGTAGCGTTTTATGCAGCGCAAAAGAAAACAGAGGAGAGAAATGTCGCCGCTCATCATCGCTACCTATATCGCATTTTCAATCTGGTACAACAGCTTTTCTCTACGAACAGGCTTGGGTACATAAGCGTCCATGCCTGAATCGAAGCAGCGTTGAATGTCATCATCCACAACACTTGCCGTTAGCGCGATGATGGGAGTCTTAGGAAGACCTTTACTTGCTTCGTAGGCGCGTATTTGTCGCGAGGCTTCGAACCCATCCATGATCGGCATCATGCAGTCCATCAAAATGATGTCGAACCCACCATCTTTTTGGAACATTTCGACCGCAACCTGTCCGTTTTCGGCCACTTCAAATTGATAACCAGCTTTGGATAAAAGCAGCGAAGCGACTTTTTGATTTACTCTGTTATCTTCGACGAGCAAAATCCGTTCTGAGCGAATAGGCGTCACGGTCGCTTCTGATTGTTCAGCATGCGAGGTTTTTTCAGGAGTGTGAGTAGTGTCCGTTGCCTGTCGCTTTTCATCAGAAACAATATTGGAAATTCGTAGTCCAATGGCTTTATCTAATTTCTCTTTCAACAAACCCGCTTTAAAAGGTTTGGGCACATAATCATCCATTCCAACATCAAAACACTTTTGAATGTCATCATCGACTACACTTGCTGTTAGCGCGATAATTGGGATTCTGAACGTCCGTTTTTCTTTTGCTTCAATTTGACGGATCATTTTGGTTGCTTCAAACCCATCCATCACAGGCATCATGCAATCCATTAAGATTAAGCTGTATTGATTCTGTTGAAACATATCTACGGCTTCTTCTCCGTTTACGGCGATATCAAAGTCGAAGCCCGCTTTTGTGATGTAATCCAGCGATTTTTTGATTAACGGTGTTGTCGTCGACCACCAAGATTTTTGGGAGAGTCTTAGCATTGGGTGTTGTCGTGTTCTCCTGGTTTGCTTGAGGGAAGTTTGCAGCACAAGTTTCAAGTGCTTTTACTAAGCGCTGTCCTAAGAGGGGTTGAGTGACCAATGCACTAATGCTGTTACCAAAATCACGTTGGGCACTATGAAGGTGTTTAATAAGACAAACTCGAACATTTTGCATGCAAAGTCTTTTCATTTCACCTAGATGTTTGGCTGTGGTATTTGGAGAAGTTTCTACGTTGATAACAATGATGCGCTCGTTATCAATCCACGTTGGCAGAGCATCCAGTGTATTTACTGATTGCTGAACATTGATGTGGAAAAAGCTCAACTCGTCACGCAGCTTTTGCTCCAAAGTAGGGTTGTTGCAAACTATCCATATATCGTTGTGATTAAGGGAGTGATAGCCATTGAACTCTTGAGTCACAATTGGAGCCGTAAGTTCGAAGAAAAATCGGCTACCTTTGCCTTTCTCGGATTCAAGCTGAATCTCACCTCCCATCAATTCTACCAGCTGCGTGCTAATTGCAAGCCCAAGCCCTGTCCCTCCAAACTGTCGGGTGGTGGAGTTATCTTCTTGGGCGAAAGGAGCAAATATCTTTTTTTGTTGCTGCTCATCAATACCGATCCCTGAGTCTTTGACTGAAAACTCGATACTCGCTTCACCATTTGTGATTCCTCGAGTGATGACAGAGAGTTCAACGCGACCTTGTTCGGTGAACTTTACGGCATTGGACATGAAGTTCATCATAATTTGGCGTATACGGTGATCATCCAACATAACGTGATAGGGCGTATTGCGGCTGATGCTGACTTGAACATCGATGCCTTTTTCTTTCGCTTTCGGGGAAATAATAGAAGCAATATCGTAGATGGATTCACGAACACAGGTTGAATGAGGGCTGATAAGCAACATACCAGATTCAATTTTAGAGAAGTCCAGAACGTCATTTATTAAGCTCAACAGTAATTGCGAGGAGGTTTCTATCGTGTCGACATAATCACGCTGTGTCGCCGTTAGCGACGTGTCTGACAAAACTTCTGAAATGCCAATAACGCCGTTTAAAGGGGTTCGAATCTCATGAGACATATTCGCCAGAAAGCTACTTTTGGCTTTGCTTGCCTCGATGGCATCATCTTTCGCCTTTTCAGCATCTTCTTTGGCTTGAGTTAACTTTTGTCTTGACTGCTCACGTTCGTAACTCAGTTTTTTTACCTCTTTAGCAAACTTACTGAGTTCATCTTTCCCTTTGGTCAACTCTGTCAGTGGTGAGTTTTCATTGTTGTCCTCTTCGTAAGTGTCTCGACTTAAGAATTCGAGGACTAAATTCAAGTTGCCAGTGACCTTACGCACTAACCTCAGGGTTAAACTCACGACCAGTAATGTCACGAGGCTCATTAGCGCAATGAAGCCAATGCGGTGCTGTGTTGTTTCACTGATCGTCTTGGTTATATCCTTAATAAGTTGCTGTTCCATCTGGTCATCAACGTTACGTAATAAACTTAAGCGTTTATAAAGCGCAGACAACCCGTCATCTATTTGAGCGGGGGTCAACACGCTAAGGTTTGATGGCTGCAACAAATTGGCTCGAAATGCTTGGCTTTTAACAAACACATTATCGGTAAAGGTTTCGATGAGAAGATGGACTTGCTGCTTATTCGCATTAAGTGTGACAAAACGTTCGAACAGCAGTTGTTGGTTCTGGATTAATGATTGAATACTGGCTTGGATAGCTGGATCGTAAATCTGCCCCTGCTCTGTAGATTCCACCAAGTATTTGCTGAGTCTATGCTCTTCTGTTGACCAAAACATTAACCACTCAAGCTGCATCAATGAGGAGAGGTGAGTGTTGGTTTCATAACTTACATGGCTGAAGTAGACTCTATCCAAACTCAAAAGAATCTCTTTGAATGTGTCGGCACGCCACTCAGCAGCATCTAACTTATCTTCTGTATTATTGGACGAGAGCATTGACAGTGTTGCTTCTTCGAAATTCGTGAGCTGATTTAATATATCGGCATTGTCACCAAAAACAGGTGAAGCTGTCTCTTGTAAAGTGTGAACGAGTTGGCGGGTTTTTTGAGCGTTATTCGCGACCTTTGGATCGCTCGTCAAATAATACAATGAGGAAACACGATCTATATATTGGGAGAAGAGTTGTGCTTTTTGAAGTTCTTGAGCTTGGATAGAGAGGTTTTGTACATGTTTGCCCGCCAGAAGCAATAACAATAATATTGGTAGTAGGACCAATCCAAAAAGTTTCTGCTTTACAGACAGGTTGTTCCAAGCAAATATCCCGACCACACGCGTTTCCATATCCAAAGAGTTGATATGAAAAGTGTAGTTTACCTATCTCAAATGTTAGATTTTAAGAGGAAATTCATACTTGCGAGATGGCGAAGTGTGACCAATATTGCAGAACGAATCCCCTTTAATTAAATGAACGCGATAAATTATTCAGTTAAGCATAGTTGCTGGCGGTTGAGTCATCTATTGCTTGGCGTTGTTGCTCAAACTCTATGATTTTTTCTGCCGGCACCGGTCTACCCAAGAAAAAGCCTTGCACAACGTCGCAGTGAAGTGATTCCATCCTTGTTAGTTGGGTCTGGGTTTCTATGCCTTCAGCTACCACTCTCATTCTTAGGTTATGAGCCATGGATATAATCGCACGGACTAATGAGTCATCTTGTTCATTTTTTTGGATTTGAGCGATAAATGAACGGTCAATTTTAAGCCCATCAAACGACATTTGTTGTAGGTAGGCGAGGGCTGAGTACCCAGTTCCAAAATCATCTAGCCACACTTCTACGCCGTTAGCTTGTAATTTTTTGAGCACATACTGCGCTTTCTCAATATCATCAATAAACAGAGACTCTGTCACTTCAACATGAATGGTTTGAGGGGGGACTTGATATTGTTGTAAATATTTCGAAAAGAGCTGACTTAAATCTTGGCGGTAGATCTGCCTAGGAGACAAATTTAATGCGATATGAAAATCAGCAGCGAAATGATCCGCCCATTGTGCTCGCTGGCTAATTGCTGTCTCGATGAGGTATTCACCAAGCTCTAAAATTAAGTCACTTTGTTCTGCAATCGGGATAAATAATTCTGGGCTGATATAACCCTTCTCCGGATGATTCCACCTAACCAATGCTTCAACACCAATCAACTGGTAGGTGTTGAGGTCGAACTGGGGTTGATACCAAAGCTCGAACTGAGATAAATCACGTATTGAGCGGCGCAGTTCTTTTTCTATGTATAAGCGCTGCTTCACTGTCTCATCAAACGCGGAATCGTATATCGTCATGATATCTTTGCCGCGTCGTTTAGATTCTTGCGCCGCCAGTGAGGAGAGTTGTAAAAGAGACTCTGCGTTTGAGCCAAATTCCGGATACACCGCGACTCCAAGGCTTGCCGTAATTTGAATATCGTTCTCTTCCAAATTAAAAGGAGAAAGCAATTGGCGATGAATATCGTCCGCTTTTTCTCTAGCGTGGAGGCTGTCTTTGCATGGAAAGACCAGCACAAATTCGTCAGCGCCGACTCGGCTTACGATGGTTGAAAGACGGTAAAGAGGCTGGAAGTAACTCGGCAAACGACCTTGAAGTTCTGAGGCGAGATGACCCAGCAATTTATCTCCGATGCTATGCCCGTAGTTATCGTTAATATGTTTAAAGTCATCCAGATCAATAAAAACAACCGCGAGTGAGGGTGATTTGCGGTTCGTTATTTGCTTTTGGATATCAATGAGCAACTTTTCTCGGTTAGGCAGGGAGGTAAGAATGTCGTGATACGCCATGAACTCCACCCGGCTTGTGTATCGGTTCACTTTGTTCGACATTTTGTTATACGCCGAAATAAGATCACCCACTTCATCTTTACTTTTTATATCAGTGATTGGCAGTGCTTGAGTATTTGACTCTGTAAATTGTTCTTTAAGTTGTTTGAGTGGTTTTATTAATGAGCGACCCAAAGCATACGCGATGGCACTTCCGAGCAGAACGGATATCGCACTGATCGTGAGCAGCAAGTTAAACATCTTTTGCTTATCGTTTGAGGTAAGCGCTTGTACTTGCGCAATGTTTTGTTCTTTCTCTTCTAATAGATGTGCTAGGTTCAGTTCAAGATACACAGCGCCCAGTGTGATATTCGATTGCTGAATCGGTGCCGCAATTTCTAATTGATGTTTAGAAAAAGAAATGAGAATTCTAGACTCTTCTATTGCTTTCAAAATAAAGCGAGAACGGTAATGAGGCTGGGCAAACATACTCAGCTGAGTCGTACCGTCGTGAAAGATTAGCCCTTCATTATCAACAACGTGTATCTTCGAGACATCTGGTTGGCTTAATGTTGCTTTAATCTGCTCGTATGCTTGGCTGATATTATCCGTATAGAGTGGATCAAAAAGTTGCTTTGATAATAACTCTGCGTAAACCAATCCTTTTTGCTTGACGTAAGACTCTGTTTTTTCTTGTGAGTTCTCGGTGATTTGGCGGGTTAAGTTATTTGAGTACGTATCGTAACCATGCATATATAGTGCGAGGTTTATCACTACGACAAACAGGACAACAAAAATGGTCGAGCAAATGTATTTAGTTTCGAGTGAGAGTTTGTGGAACATCAATCCACCTTCGGTAACAAGTGAATAGATGTTCGAACGGTATTTAAGGACGCGGACATTTCTGGCGTTAGAGCGGTGATCTTTTTCGTGTTTTGGAACTGTTTAAGTGCTAGGGCACCTTGCTGAGATGCCTCCATACCGAGCAATATTGACGTGATTTTATGTTGCTGATCTTGGCTTAAGGTCGGAGAGGCGAGAATTAAGTCTCTAGGTATTTCTACCGAGCGAGCGAAAATCGTTAGTTTGTCTTTCATGCTTTCTGGAAGATCTTTAGGGTTGCTCCAATTGAAATTGCTGAACGCTCCTGCTGCGACTCTCTGCTTATACACCCATACTGAAAGGTTGATTTCATTCGATTGAGCCAAGTGCTCGTCAAGGAATAAATATCCAATACTGTCTTTGGCTGGTTTGTCATCGGAGGAGGGGAGGTATTCTAATTTCTCCCCTTGATTAAGCAGTGTAATAGCGGGTAAGTAATAGCTGCTGGTGGATGTACGCTTTTCAAAAACAAGTGTTTTTCCGCGCAGGTCAGAAATCGACTCGATACCACTCTCTTTGTGGGTAAAGAATACCGTATGATATTTTTGTAAACCTTTTTTCCAGCGTATGGCAATGGCTTGGCTACCAGACTCTGCCTCGAGGGTCATTGCATTGAAGGGGGTGGCTGTTGCAATTTGAACGGTGCCATTTTCAAGTGCCACTGCGAGCTGGCGATAATTTTTAAATACTTTTACAGCACCCTTGGTGTATCCGTATTCAGCCAAACCATTGGTCACGTACTGCGTGAAAGGCGTCGACTTTTTGATTTTGCTTTGAGCTTTATTGGAAACAATGCCAAACGTGAATGTTTTTTCAATATTTTCTTGTGCACTGACGACAAAAGGCGAACTCAGCAAAGTGAGTGATAACAGAGTGCAGGCAGGTTTCATCCGGCTTCAACTTCCTTCTGGTGCATGTCAGTAATATTTAGCATTTATCAATGCGCCCCAAATCAATAGTAGAAACAGTATGATGTACAAATTTCGTTTTACTAGCGCACTTTTATAACGTGACTTGGTCACTTATTCCGTTCAAATAGTACCGAATTTGAAGTTTATGTACAGGATGAATGTTTCACCGTGGGTTTGAATTCACTGGATTCTTAGTCAAGTTCAGTAGTGTCTGTGAGCGAGTACACCTTCTTTATCATGATGTCGTGTTAAGAAAATATCTCCAATTGCTTTTGATATTTTTTCTCGAGTGCTTCATTACCTGCTGCACGTTCAAGTTGAATCATGAGCTGTAAAGAGGGTTTCTTAACGCCATACATTTGATTAAATCTCATTAATCGAATTCTGGCTTCAGTGTAATTGCCGCTATCAATTTCTAGCTTGGCCAGCTGCAAAATAGATTTTGGCCTATGAGGGTCATGATCAATAGCTCGGGCGAAGTAGTATTTCGCTTTGTCTTTATCTTGTGACTTCAACGCGCAAAATGCGGCGTTTTCATAACTGGCCGGAATGAGATAGTAATAAGGCTGCTCAATGGCTCGATTAAACATTTGATCGGCTTTCTCGAAGTCACCCCGCTTGCAAAGAAAGGTGCCGTAGTTATTGAGCACGTTACCGTTTTTGGTGTGTTGGCGTAGAGAGCGTTTATACATTTGCTCGGCTTTAGCATCTTCACCAACCGTTTCATAGTAGTGAGCCATCGATAACTGAGCACGATAGTATTGAGGTGCGTGGGTTAAGGCTTGTTGCAAGTTATCATGCGCGCGAATCATATTGCCGCCTTCTAAATAACCTAGGCCAAGTGCGATACGTGATTCTGCCATTGCTACAGGATCGGCTTTAACGACAGGGCTACCATCTTCTTTCACCGTCACGCAGCCCACAAGTGCAAACTGAGACATTAATAGTAGTGCACCGAGCTTTGTTGTTTTCATTCTTTGTCCCTACATCCCTGAATCTCCCAGCATGATATGAATTACGTAGCAAAAGCCTATTGAGGAAAAAACACTATGCGATCAGGTTTGCAAACTGGTATGAAAAAGCCGCCATATGGCGGCTTGGTTCACATATTACATTTAGGCATCATAAGCGCTTTGTTTGCGTGCTTTGAGGTTAATCGTCTTTAGTAAAAGCGTCTTCACTGAAGTGATCAAGATCATAAGGTGTTTGCTGGTAAACGCAGTAGTTCAGCCAGTTTAAAAAGAGGAGATGTCCATGACTTCTCCAACTGGCAATTGGTGGATTATCAGGATTGTTGTTTGGATAGTAGTTGACGGGAATGGCTGGTTCCATGCCTTCGCTTAAATCGCGGATATATTCGTTATGTAAGGTATGCGAATCGTATTCAGGATGCCCAGTAACAAACACATTTCTCTTGTCTTTTGTTGTCGCTAAGTAAACACCTGCAACATCCGATGTGGCTAGGATGTCTAAGTCGGTATGTTCTTCTAAAAAGTGAGGTGAAAAGTCGGCATAGCGTGAATGAGGCGCTAAAAATGTGTCATCAAACCCACGTAACATAGGATGGAATTGATGATGAATTTGGTGATGGTACACGCCTGAAAGTTTTTCTTTACGCGTTTTTTTAGGTAGATCGTAGAGCAACTTCAGCCCTGCTTGTGCTGCCCAGCAGACATAAAGAGTCGATGTCACATGATCTTTTGCCCATTCCATGATGGTTTTTAGGTGGTCCCAATAAATGACATCTTCAAATTGAACCAAACCTAGTGGGGCACCAGTAATGATCATGCCATCGAAATTTTTATCTCTCACCATTTCAAATTGACGATAAAAAGTATCCAAATGTTCGGTTGGCGTATTTTTGCTTGGGCGGTTATCAATGCGTAACAACTCGACATTGACTTGTAATGGGCTGTTTGAGAGTAGACGCAAAAACTGAGTTTCAGTTTCTATTTTTTTGGGCATCAGATTCAGGATCAGCACTCGTAAAGGACGTATTTCCTGACTCGCAGCACGCGTTTCACTCATTACGAAGATGTTCTCTGTCCTTAGCACATCGGTAGCTGGTAGTTGATCTGGAATTCTAATTGGCACGACTTTCTCTCCCTAAGTATAGTCAATCTAGACGTCTATACTTCTAAAGCTAACTTAATTAAGTTTAGATGTCGATACGAAATATGACTTTTCAATCTACTCTTTACATTATGGTAAAGAGTAGATTGAAGCTGTCACACAATTGTGACTAGAGCGGAGTTTCTGATGAGATATGCTTGAAACGCTGGTCGTACTATTTGCTGGTAATTACGTGATCACGTTAATATGCGAAAGTGACTTCGTTGTAAGGAAGTCTCAGATTAATGAGCCATACTAAAAACAATCAGCTCACCAATATGCATTAAAGTGTGTATTTGGAAACATCGTCAGTGGAGGACATTATGTTCGGTATTTTTAAAAGAAAGACAAAAATTCAGAGCATCGCTCAAGAGGTTCCTAGCGTACTATTGCGCTTGTTTGGCGATAAAGACACTTATACGCCGAAAGAAATTGATCAAGCCCTTCAAGAGCTTGGTTATGATAAGAGCAAGGATCTAAGTCATTATCAGTATGCCTATGGAATGTTTGCCAATGAAGCTTCTTACGAGCAGCTAGGGCTGACGGATGAGTTAGGTAATTATGGTCACTTTCAACGAGAAGTGGGCAAGATGCTGCTCAATACACCAGAGCCAATTGATATGCACATCTACTTTGAAATTGCTCGGCAGCACCAAAAAGCAGGCCTGTCGCTTACTCATCAAGAAGTGAGTGAAAGCGATGGCGTGTGAATGTCTCTATATTCAAGTGATCACGCTGTGAATCCTGCATTTTGAAGCCGCTTGAGTAAGAGGTATTCCATCGAGAGATGAGTTGGGTATAATGCGCGACCTAATTATCCGGACGTGTTGTCGGTTACATTTCTGTTGAGCGTTAATGCCTTATGTTCAAAATGCTTGTCTCTATGCCGCCAATGTTGGCGCTGTCGATCGCGATTGTATGTGAAGTGATTGCCACTTCCTATATTCCCAAAACAGAGCAATTTACGAAAATGATGCCTAGCACAGTCGTTCTGATTGGTTACGGCATTGCTTTCTTCTTGCTTTCCGTCACGGTAAAAACGATGCCTGTTGGGGTTGTTTACGCCATATGGAGTGGAGCGGGTATTGTTTTAGTTGCTACGGTTGGCTACTTTGTTTATGGACAGCGGCTAGATTTGCCTGCGATTGTTGGTATTGGGTTTATCCTAACTGGTGTGATGATCGTGAATCTGTTATCCAAGACTGTAGGACACGGATAACCAACACTACTTGTGATGCCAAATAAAAAGCCGTAGCGAGAAATTGCTGCGGCTTTTTAATGTCAATCCAATAGTTAACTTACTAGTACCTCAAGCATTTTGCTTTGTTGACGATGTTTTCGATTGCGATACATCACGGCGGCGAACGCTGGGAGGCTAAATGCGATAAATCCTAATATCAGTGCATATGCCCCAGTTTTTGCGCTAATTCCTGCTGGTACGTCAAAAGATACAACAATCGTCACCAAGCAACTCATCAAGCCTAATCCTGCCACTAAACACATTCCTATTTTTCCGCCCGCAATTCGAAATGGGCGCTCAATATCTGCGTGTTTGTAGCGTGAGACCAAAAAGCTAACAAAAATACAGATGTACATCACCATATAGAGCTGAGTCATCAGGATATTCAATAACCACATGCCTTGATTGACGTTAGGAACAAAAATGAAAACCAAAGAGAGCACGCTAACAATCGTGCCTTGCAAGAGCAACAATGAGACGGGAGCTTGGTTGCGGTTTTCTTTGGCGAGCGACATCGGCATGAAACTATCTTTTGCGGCAACATGCAGACTTTTAGTCGGGGCGATTATCCAGTTATTCAGGCTTGCAAGCGTGCCAAAAACAATAGCAAGGGCAATGACAGGCAGCAGGAATGAGAGGTGCAGATCATCAAAAAAAGCTTTGAAGGCAAGTATCACTCCTTCACTCAAACTAGAATGGTCACTTGAGACGACCGAAGAAATAGACAGTGAGCACGCCGTCAGAGAAACCAAGATTAAGATTGTGGAGATCAGCAGAGCTTTGGGATAGGCTTTTTGCGGATTTTCGACTTCGCTTGCATAAGAGGTCGTGATTTCAAGGCCTGTAAGTGACAGAACTACCGCAGTAAAACCCGCTCCGATCCCATCTTGAGAAAGGTCCGGCAACCAGTCAGATACGTGGCGAAGCGAGATATGAGACTCACCAGGATGGGTATACGCCCAGTACCCGCCTAATCCGATAATCAATAGAATCGGAAATATCAAACCTAGGGTGCCGAATACATTTGTAATCAGGGAAGAGAGGCGCAAGCCAAAGATATTAACTAAAGTTAACGCCCAAAAAATCACATTAATCATCACCAACATAAACATGTTGTTTTGCGCCAGATCTGGGAAAAAAGGGTAGGCTCCCGTTGCAACAATGAATGAAATTAACGGTGGATAGTAAACAATATTTTCAGCGTATTGATACCACACGGTGGCAAAGCCAAAGTTTGGCCCTAGTGTTTCTTTGCCCCAAAGATATACACCACCTTGCTCTGGATAAGTGGTACTTAGCTCAGCACACACTAGCGCTGTAGGGACAAAAAAACAAAGTCCAGCAAGTAAGAAGAAAGAAATGGCATGGCTACCAAACAAAGCCGCCCCAGGAATGTTCCTTATGCTGTCGACCGAAGTTACGGTAATCATGATGATAGAGAAAACACTCAATTTAACGGCGGATTTAACGATATTGCTCATTCGATACCTTTAATGGATGAGCGCACAACTTCTAGGTTGTAAAAGTAGCGTGCTACAAGTAAGACTCGCGTATTGTAGATTCCTCATAAATAGTGGGTATATAGCGAAAAACGGTATGTATTTATCCGAAAATGAGCTGAAAACAACGCGCTTTATTTCCATGGGATATAAACGAGTGATATGTCGGATAAATAAACACTTATAGCGATAAATTAGAACCTTTAGGTAAAGGTTTGACTTTCCCCTAAGGTCAAGGAGTACATTAACGCCATATCGAAATGAAACGATGGAGAAAACAATGGGATGCTGTAACCAAGCGCCAAAAGGTGGAACCGGAAAGTTGTCTTACTTGTTCAGGGTAATGGTTGTCATGTTTATTGTTATTTTCATGATAGCTGCATTGTGGGGTTAAAAAACACCATTATCTAGCGCATTGAAAACACAAAGTTATGTTTGTTCAAACTTTATGAAAGTGCGGTAGATTAATCACTCCAATCGATGTTAACGTGGTGATTCATCTTTGCTGCTTTTTCATCCCCCTACATATTTCTGCAAAGTTCTTATTGTGTAGTGTGTCGAAGAACCATAGAATCCGCGCGCTTTAATTTATGTTATTAGCGCTATCAATGATAAAAGTGCAGTCCATTATCATTGTTTTTATCACTTATAGATGGGCACATCTGACAATACTCACATGAATAAATACCAAAAGCCTGAATTCAAGGCTGAATTTCTTTTGCCTCGTTACTGGGGAACCTTAATTATCATCAGCGTGATGTACTTACTCAGTCTCCTTCCTTTCAAAGTTCAATTAGTATTAGGACGTGGCATTGGCCGTTTAGCTATGCGAATCATGAAAAAACGTCAAGTTACGATTAGGCGCAATCTTGAGCTTTGCTTTCCTCAGATGGAAGAATGCCAACGCGAAGCAATTTTAAAAGAAAATATCGACAATACAGGTATTGCGCTATTTGAGACCGCGATGGCATGGTTTTGGTCTGATAAACGGGTAAACAAACACGTTACGATAAAAGGAATAGAGCACCTCGAGGCTTTAGAAAAATCAGGCAAGGGGGCATTAATGTTGGCCGTACACTCGATGAACTTAGAGTTAGGTGCTCGTGCTTTTGGCATTAAAAAGTCTGGAACTGGTGTTTATCGTCCAAACAACAATCCGTGTTTTGATTACTTTCAATACAAGGGGCGTTCTCGCTCTAATCGTACGCTTATTGACCGCAAGAACGTTAAAGCCATGCTTGAAGCGCTTAGAACGGGTGAGCGGGTCTGGTATGCACCGGATCATGATTATGGAAACCGACGCTCAACGTTTGCGCCATTATTTGCCGTTAAAAATGCTTGCACGACGACAGGTACAAGTCTGCTGGTTGATTCGACAGATTGTGCCATCGTGCCTTTTACGATGGTAAGAGGAAAAGACGGACACTATACCTTGACGATTAGTGCGCCAGTCGACGGTTTCCCGAAAGAAGATCCTCAAGGTGCGGCAGTTTTCGTGAATAAGATAGTTGAAACGTCAATCATGGCAAGTCCGAGTCAATATATGTGGCTTCACCGTCGGTTTAAAACCAGACCTGAAGGCGAGGATTGTTTGTACAAGCCAAGGCTTATCCCTAGCTTGGCATAGTATAGAAAGAGCCTAAAAAAGCCCAAGGAACATACGAACCTTGGGCTTTTACGTTCTATTCTTTTTCTATTTACAGGTAGCGGCCTTTTAGGTGCGCTTGGAAGTGCTTAGCATTTAGTGTTTCACCCGTTGCGTCTCTTACGAGATCATCTGTTGTTAATAAGCAGCCTTTACTCCAGATGTTCTTCGACAGCCAATCGAATATCGGCGTCAGATCGCCAGAGCGAATAACCGCGTCCACATCTACTGTTTGCTTCATTGCGGCCATGAACTGGGCTGCGTACATCGCACCGAGAGTGTAAGACGGGAAATATCCAAAACTTCCATCTGTCCAATGAATGTCCTGCATACTGCCGTTTTTGAAATTTCCTTCCGTTGAGAGCCCCAAATACGCTTTCATTTTTTCGTTCCAGAGCTCTGGTACGTCTGTATGCTTGATGGCACCGTTCATAAGATCACGTTCAATCTCATATCGAAGAATAACGTGGGCAGGGTATGTTAATTCGTCCGCATCTACGCGAATAAAGCCTTTCTCTACGCGAGTGTAGATTTTGGCTAGATTGTCTTTTTCAAATTCATTCCCAGAAAAATGCTTGGAAGCCATGTGAGCAAGGTGGTCGATAAATGCGTTGTTTCGTCCTATTTGCATTTCAAAGAAGAGCGACTGTGACTCATGAATTCCCATAGAGCGGGCTTGACCAGCTGGTGTTCCTGCTAAATCTTTTGGTAGCCCTTGCTCGTATCGGGCATGGCCAGTTTCGTGGACGATCCCCATCAATGATTGGACAAACTCGCTTTCATCATAACGTGTTGTAATACGCACATCTGTTGGCACACCGCCACAAAATGGATGGACACTTTCATCAAGCCGACCGTGTTCAAAATCGAATTGAAGTAGCTTCATGACTTCCAGTCCCAGCGCTTTTTGTTTTTCCGCAGGGTAGTGCGCAGTTGGCAATAAGATGTTGTCTGATTGCTGTTTTTCAAGCGCTTCGTCTATCAAGGAAGGTAGCCACGTTTTTACGTCAGCAAAAAGCGTGTCTAACGATGCAGACGTTGTGCCTGGTTCATAAATATCAAGCATGGCATCGTAAGGCGTTGTGCCGTTTGCTTCGGCTCTAATTTGCGCTTCTTCTTGCGATAGCTTGACGACTTCTGCCCAGTTCTTTTCAAAGCCAGACCAGTCATTTTCTCCGCGTTGCGTACGCCATGCATGTTCACATTTGGAGCCAGCAAGAGATTGAGCTTGAACTAATGATTCTGGTAGCAAGTTAGCTTGTTGCCATTCACGTTTCATTTCTCGTAGGATGGACTTTTCACTTGCAGATAGCGTCTCTTCTTCTGCCTGAGCGAAAAGCTCGCCCAAGTGTGGCTGAGTCATCAATGAGTGGATGTGTACATCAAGTTCTGCCATAGCATTGGAGCGCGCTTCAGCGCCACCAGATGGCATGACCGCTGCTTGGTCCCAACCTATGATGGCAGAGAGGTGCTCAAAATTTACAACTTTTTTGGAATGTTCAATGAGTTTTGTAAATGCTTTCATGTGACTACTCTTATTCTTTGTTCTTCCCCTAAACACCCGATAACGGGTCCTTTACGTCGAGTTGCACGAAACAACCTGCGTTAATTTACTAATAATTAACAATTAATCGTCACTCATTGTCCATAAATTCACTCAGTTGTATAGC
>NZ_WXWT01000128.1:0-15327 GCF_009904725.1 Vibrio sp. V43_P6S15P86 | reverse complement strand
TTACTGGAGGATTGTAACCGACTAACTATAGTGTGATTTAGATCGTTCACTGGACAAATCTAGCTGCATATCTGTGACATGATGGATAAGAAACTAAACGATAATAAAATGTGGCTTTGCTCCCATTTAAAAAGGGATTGAGTGTTATTGATAGAGTTTTTGTTACTGGAAAATTGATGCGTTAACTGGATTTTTGTAACATTAAAATGGAAGTGTGATTTTGCTCAATAGCACAAAAGCCCAGTCCGGTGTATATCTATAGTAAATAGCATCATTGATGCATATATAGAGTGTGAGACAATGATTTTTCATGATTTAATTTCAGCGGTATTAAATGAAAGAGAGCCATTTCATAATATTTGGTTTGCAGGAGATTTTCATACGCCGCCTGAATTTAGCTATCAAGTTAATTTCCCTCGCCTAGAGTTAGTTCTGGATGGGGAATATATTAATGAAATGGAAAGTCATGATCGAAAAGTAACGCACATCGTTGCTAAAAAAGGCGACGCGATATTTATTCCACCTAACTGTTGGAATAAACCAGACTGGGATACCGATTGCTCAGTGTTAAGTATTTTGTTTGGGCGTCGACAACTTGGGTTAAGTTTGGTGAGCAAACGCAAAGGTGAGGCAAACTTTTACGATATTCAAAAGCATAGCATCCAAACACGCTCAGGATTTGCGATAGATAACATCTTAGAAGCGTTGAGCTCACTAGCTCGTGAGAATACTAAAAAACCAATGGATGAGCTTTTACTGCAAGCATTACTGCAATACGCGAAGACGATGTTGGATGCACCAGTCGAGCAGCAGTCACATAGCCGTGTGCAAGATCTCTATCAAGGGATTTGTATCTACATTCAAGAGAACTTCCATCGCCCAATCACACGTGACAGCATTGCGTCGAGATTCAGTATTTCCTCGAACCATTTGTCGCGCTTGTTCCGTCAGCAGGGGCACATGACCTTGGCAGACTACATTACTTGGGTACGAGTGGATCGTGCGAAGTTTATGCTCAAGAAATACAACTTCAAACTCAATGACGTGTCAGTGCGCTGTGGATTTAAAGACGTGAACTATTTCTGCCGAGTATTTAAGAACCGTACAGGCAGAACGCCGACGGAATATCGTGGTTCGATTTAAACCTTCAGTCAGAGTGCGTAAATCATAGAGAAGTTTAGGCGAGCAGCCTCGACATGGCGTACATCAGCAGCGCTTGTAAGTCGACGCTGCTTTTTGTTAGTAGTAGGCGTTCCGCCATTTGATCGGTAAGCAGATTTCGTGTGAGGTTAGTGGCCGCAATGATCTGTTCTCTGGTCGGCTTTTCTGGCATCACCAGTGCTATAGCCAGATGAACATCACCCATCTTTGAAGCCCAATCCATCGACTTGTCATTTGCAATAACGGCAATGGAAATATGGTCAACACCTGAAAACATCACATGCGGTAGAGCGATCCCCGGAGTCACGCAAGTTGATGAACGTTCTTCACGTTTAATAAAAGCAAGGATCAGTTCGTCAGGATGAATGGGGTGGATCAGCTGAGCTAATCCTTTAAGGCATTCAAACTTGGTGAGCTCGGTATGCGCTTTGGCGTAGTGCCATTTGATTTCACAAGGTGGGCAAATTTGCGGTAAACGCTCGGCCAGTTGGCTAGAAAACTCATAGTTGATATGAGATCCCACCACCGTAAAGTGTTCAGCAATCATGTCTTTGATGACGAAGCAGGCCAGCTCTGCGTCAATGCCAATCGCTGTGATTTGACACAAATCACCTTGTTGTAGACCTGCTTGCAAAATCGCCACGGACTTGGTGAGTTCCGCAACACGATTTTGCGTTACATTAATGATATGTAAGGTACTTTTGAACTTCTTTGCCACTCGATTGAGTGGCTGAGCAAGGTGCGCACTGGCATTTGCATTATCGACGAAAAAGGTGATTTGGTATTCGTTCATCTGCAAATTTAGTCGCGGCAGTGGACGAGGAATACTTTGTCGACGTTCAGCAAAACCTCTTCAATGGGGATTTGAATTTTGCGCGTCCCTTCGAATCGGCCAGGTTGTTCTATCTCAATATCCGACACGATCAAAACCCGATCCGCTTGAGCAATATCGTGAGGAGTGAGCTGATTCTCTATCCCCATCGCACCTTGCGTTTCTACTTTAATTTGCACGTTATGTTTTGGCGCAGCTTTCATTAGTGCATCTGCCGCCATATAAGTATGAGCGATGCCTGTAGGGCATGCTGTCACCGCTACGATTTTCATGTTCTATCCATTTTATTTTTTGTGGATATTAGCACAGCCACCGCAGATTGAATTGATTTGAGCTGGATTAACGCAAGAGCTCTATCACAGTTTGAATCTCATGTTACATTAATCCAGTTAATGCACTTTTAGTCCTATATATCAAAAGGTAGGCACTGGTTAATCTATGCCCAAATAAAATGAGTAGGAACGCATACGAGCCAGGGGATCCTGTATCTCAAACTCACTTGGGTATATATTCGAGCGTGAATATTGGAAGGTAAAACAATGGACATCACAAACCTAATTGAGCTGGAAACGATATGTTTAGATCTAAAAGCTCAAACCAAAGATGAAGCGCTCAAAGAGCTGGTCGAGATGCTAGAGGCCGCCGGCAAGCTCAATAGTCAAAGCCAGTTCTTGGCAGATATCTGGAAACGAGAAGAGATCGGTAACACAGGATTTGATGATGGTATTGCTATCCCTCATGCCAAAAGTGATGCTGTAGCAAAACCGGCTGTCGCGGTCGGGATCAGCCGTAATGGGATTGATTATGGCGCCGAAGATGGCGAGCTGTCCGATGTGTTTTTCATGCTGGCGTCTCCAGATGGTGATGATCATCATCACATTGAAGTATTGGCACAAATTTCCACCAAAATTATCGAAGACGGCTTTGTTGAAAAGCTCAAACAGGCTCAATCGCGAGAAGAAGCGCTTGAGATGCTGACTGATATTCAAACCCAATCCAATGAATTTCTCCCAACTTCTTTAGAATTTGCATCAGAACCCCTGAGCCCTTGGGCGCAAAAACTTGGCCGCATTAAAGAGCACTTGCTGTTTGGCACATCCCACATGATCCCGTTTATCGTTGCGGGAGGTGTGTTGTTGTCGTTGTCGGTGATGATCTCTGGTCACGGTGGTGTACCACAAGAGGGCATTTTGGCCGATATTGCCCAAATGGGGATTGCTGGCCTGACATTGTTTACTGCCGTGCTTGGTGGTTACATTGCTTATTCCATTACCGACAAGCCGGGCCTTGCGCCGGGTATGATAGGGTCTTGGATTGCGGTCAGTCATTACAATACGGGTTTTTTAGGTGCAATTGTGGTCGGCTTTTTTGCTGGCTTTGTCGTTTGGCTATTAAAGAAAATTCAGCTACCAGACAGCATGAGTTCGCTTGGCTCGATTTTTATTTATCCGCTAGTGGGGACGTTTGTTACTTGTGGCGCGGTGATGTGGGTGATAGGTGCTCCGATTGCCAGCGCAATGACCACCATGAACGAAGTGCTGACAGGCATGGCGGGCTCAGGCAAAGTAATGCTCGGAACTGTGCTTGGGGCAATGACCGCGTTTGATATGGGCGGCCCAATTAACAAAGTGGCGACGTTGTTTGCTCAAACCCAAGTGAACACGCAACCATGGTTGATGGGCGGGGTCGGTATTGCGATTTGTACGCCGCCATTGGGTATGGCACTAGCCACGTTTTTGGCGCCGAGTAAATTCAAGCGAGATGAACGCGAAGCGGGGAAAGCCGCAGGTATTATGGGGATGATCGGTATTAGCGAAGGTGCGATTCCTTTTGCCGCTGGTGACCCTGCACGAGTGTTACCCGCTATTGTTGCGGGTGGCATCGTCGGTAACGTGATCGGCTTTATGTTCCACGTAATGAACCATGCACCGTGGGGCGGTTGGATTGTTCTCCCTGTTGTGGATGGAAAAATTGGTTACATCATCGGCACGATTGCGGGCTCAGCTACCACCGCGTTGATCGTGATTGCACTAAAGAAAACCGTCACCGAAGATGAAAGCTACACTGGTCATTCTCAAGTATATGGTTCCGTTCAAGGCGAAGGTGAGGCGGATGTTTTGGCGGTCACATCTTGTCCATCAGGTGTGGCGCATACGTTCTTAGCGGCTAAGTCATTGGAAAAAGCAGCGTGTGCACTCGGCATTAAGATTAAAGTCGAAACCCAAGGCGCGAATGGCGTCATCAATCGAATTACCGAGAAAGACATCGAGAAAGCCAAGTTTGTGATTTTTGCTCACGATGTGGCGATTAAAGAACCGGAACGTTTTCGAAAAATCCAAGTCTTGGATGTCAGTACCAAGGATGCCATGTTGAACGCCACGGCTTTGTTGCAAGCTCGTAGAGTGTCTTAACATTTAACTTCTGAGAAATGTCTCCTCGATGACCCTGATGAATGCTTTTGGTATTTACTCCAACATCGCGGTTCGCTTTTATTTGTGCCGCGAGTGAAGGATAAATTACGAGTAATGTTTTCAATTCTTTAGTAGCATGTTACAAAACATTTCAGTCAGGTGAACTAAGGGAAGCGTGCAATGGAAAAACAACGAGTAGCATTTATTGGTTTGGGTGTTATGGGTTACCCAATGGCGGGCTATTTGAGCAAAGCGGGATATGAAACCAAAGTATACAACCGCACCAAAGCCAAAGCTGATAAATGGGCTGCAGAATACAACGGCATTGCGTGTGAGACACCGCGAGAAGCGGCAGAAGGTTGCGATATCGTATTTACTTGTGTCGGTAATGACGATGACGTGCGCAGCGTTGTATACGGTGAAGAAGGCATTCTAGTCGGTCTAAAAGCAGGCGCGGTACTGGTTGATCACACCACGACTTCCGCTGATTTAGCCGTTGAATTGGCCGATGCTTGTACCAAATATGGCAATCACTTCATTGATGCTCCGGTATCTGGTGGTCAAGCAGGCGCAGAAAATGGCGTACTAACCATCATGTGTGGTGGCGAGCAGAACATTTTTGATCGTGTGTCTCCAGCGATGGACGTATATGCAAAGCAAATGACGCTTCTGGGTGAAAATGGCCAAGGTCAACGTTGTAAAATGGTAAACCAAATCTGTATTGGTGGTGTGCTTCAAGGCTTGAGCGAAGCGTTGTTACTCGCGCAGAAATCCGGTTTGGGTATTGAACAAGTAGTTGAAACACTCAAGCACGGTGCTGCAGGGTCATGGCAAATGGAAAACCGCGCCAAGACGATGGCGCAAGATAAGTTTGATTTTGGCTTCGCGATTGATTGGATGCGCAAAGACTTAGGCTTCTGTCTGCAAGAAGCTGAGCGAGTGGGTCTAGAGCTCCCACTGACTAAGAAAGTGGATGAGCAATACGCTGACCTTCAACGCGATGGTTTAGGTCGCATGGATACATCTGTTCTGATTAAAGCCGTCGCTAAGAATCAGTAGTAGATAAACAGTTCTTTGGTATCAAAGAGCTTGAAGAAATTTAAGTTGATCATGATCGTTCCCCTTGAACATTCGTGTGTGACTAACGAACTTGAATGAGGAGGTGCTTCGGGGCACCTCCTTTTTTATGTCTTCTTATCACAGCATTTGCTGGTGCAGTGTCCGTTTACTTGTTTAAGCCTAGCGCAATCTCAAGGCCTTTGCCGTAAGCTTCGTCCGCTTGGTAGGCGTGGTTAACGTGACGTTCTTTGATGAAGTCTGGCACACCATCCATTGCACGAGCGGTGTTGTCGAATAGAGTTTGACGCTGTTCTTCGCTCATAAGACGGAATAGGTCACCCGCTTGGCTGAAGTAGTCTTCGTCTACACGGTGATCGTAATGATCAGCATTGCCGTTGATGCGTAGAGGTGGCTCAGAGTAATCTGGTTGCTCTGTCCATTCTTGTTTGTAGTTTGGCTCGTAACCTAGTGTTGAACCAAAGTTGCCATCAACGCGCATTGCGCCATCGCGGTGGTAGCTGTGTACCGGACAACGAGGCGCGTTAACTGGAATTTGGTGATGGTTTACACCTAGGCGGTAACGCTGCGCGTCTCCGTATGCAAACAGACGGCCTTGCAGCATTTTGTCTGGCGAAAAGCCAATTCCAGGAACGATAGCTGCCGGGTTAAACGCGGATTGCTCAACTTCCGCATAGAAATTTTCTGGGTTACGGTTCAGTTCAAACTCGCCTACTGGGATCAATGGATAATCTTTTTGTGACCATACTTTTGTTAGATCGAACGGGTTAAAGTTCACTTCATCCGCTTCTAGCTCAGGCATGATCTGTACGTACATCTTCCATTTAGGGAAGTCTTGACGCTCAATCGCTTCGTAAAGGTCACGGTGATGGCTTTCGCGGTCTTTACCTACGATCGCTTCTGCTTCTTGGTCAGTCAGGTTTTTGATGCCTTGCTGAGTTTTAAAGTGGAATTTCACCCAGTAGCGTTCATTTTCAGCGTTGATAAAGCTGAATGTATGGCTACCGAAGCCGTGCATGTGACGGTAGGACGCAGGAATACCGCGATCACTCATGACGATGGTTACTTGATGGAACGCTTCTGGCAGCGATGTCCAAAAATCCCAGTTGTTTGTCGAGCTGCGCATGTTGGTGCGTGGATCGCGTTTCACCGCGTGGTTGAGGTCAGGGAACTTCAACGGGTCACGTAAGAAAAATACGGGCGTGTTGTTGCCGACTAAATCCCAGTTGCCTTCTTCGGTGTAAAACTTTAGCGCAAAATCACGGATGTCTCGTTCTGCATCCGCTGCGCCGCGCTCACCCGCAACGGTCGTAAAGCGAGCAAATAGCTCGGTCTTTTTACCAACCTCAGAGAAAATTTTTGCACGAGTGTATTTTGTAATGTCGTGAGTCACGGTGAATGTGCCGTACGCACCAGAACCTTTTGCGTGCATACGACGCTCAGGAATCACTTCACGATCAAAGTGTGCCAGTTTTTCAAGGAACCAAACGTCTTGCAGTAGTTGGGGACCACGAGGACCTGCAGTCATCACATTTTGATTATGGGCGACAGGACAGCCTGCGGCGGTGGTTAATTTCTTATTTGTCATTTCTCTTCCCCTCCAGGGATCAATACCTTAGCAACTGAAGAGAAGATTATTACGGAAAAGCTGGAAGCAAAAACTGATACTGCTTATCAATTCAATAGGTGGGAACGATGATGAAAAGTAACTTAGAATCAAATTCTTAGCTGATTTTTGTGATTGGTTTATTAACGTATTGGCGAAAAGGGTAAAAAGAGCACGTTGGCATTTGCATGAATTGCGCTTTGTTGACAAGGTCAATGTCGGAAATCGCCCCTTTGATATCGCTTTATTGATCATCAAAGGGGCGGAGTGATTAGGAGTACTTCACTTCAATTTGCTCAGCTTTTTCAAACGCTGGATGCGTTGCAAGTTGTTTTCCATAACGTTCAATATTCGGGAAGTGACCAGCCAAACCGAACTTATGCACGAGCTCGACAATAAATGACATCATGATGTCTGCGCCAGTTAAACGTTCTTCTACTAGGTAAGTTTTGCCTTCTAGCGATTGCTCGAAGTAACCCAGAACGTTCATCGCTTCTTTGTCAGCATAGCCTGATAGAAATTGAGTTTCGTTTGGCTCTTTGCTAATAAAGATTTTTAACAACATTGGTAAGATTGCTGAACTTTCAGCAAAATGCATCCATTGTAGGTACTCAGTGTGCGCCTTCGTTCCACGCTCAGGAGCCAACGCACCATCACTGTACTTCTCAATCAAATATTCGGTCATCGCGCCAGATTCAATGATGAACTCGCCATCATCTTCAAGCAGGGGCGATTTACCGAGCGGATGAACGCTCTTTAGCTCAGGCGGTGCCATGAAGGTCATTTTGTCACGAACATAAGGCACGATTTCGTAATCCACATTTAGCTCTTCAAGTAACCAAATGATGCGCTTTGAGCGAGACTGATTGAGATGGTGAAGTTTAATCATTTATTTAGCCCTTCCTTATAATGGGTCGTTAATCTGTACTACAAGTTTGCCGAAGTTCTTACCTTCCAACAGACCGATAAATGCTTCTGGTGCATTCTCCAGTCCTTGTACTAGATGTTCACGGTATTGGATCTTTCCTTCTGCCAACCATTGATTAATATCTTGCGCAAATTCACCGTAACGATGTCCGTAGTCATCAAAAATGATGAAGCCTTGCACCTTGATTCGTTTAGTCAGCAGCTTACCCATTAACAATGGAAGATGGTCGGTACCTTCAGGCAGTTCTGTTGCGTTGTATTGAGAAATCAAACCACAAAGTGGGATACGTGCGCTGGTATTCAGAAGTGGCATTACAGCTTCGAATACTTTGCCACCTACGTTTTCGAAGTAAACATCGATACCTTGGTCACAGGCGTTTTTCAACTGTTCTGCAAAGTCGTCAGCTTTGTGATCGATACATTCATCGAAGCCAAGGACTTCTTTGGCGTAATGGCACTTTTCTTCTCCACCTGCAATACCAACAACTCGGCAACCTTTGATTTTGCCAATTTGACCAACAGTCGCTCCCACAGGGCCCGTCGCGGCTGCTACCACAATGGTTTCACCTGGTTTTGGCTGACCGATATCGAGCAAGCCCATATACGCGGTAAAACCTGGCATGCCAGCAACACCTAGAGCGTATGATGGGTTTTGTGGTTCTTTGCCTAGTTTAATCACCATCTCACCAGTTGAGAGCGCGTAGTCTTGCCAGCCAACAGTGTATGCAAGAACCCATTCACCCGCTTCATAATCTGGGTGGTTCGATGCTTCTACCTGACAAACTGTGCCAGCGATCATTACGTCATCAATCGCAACAGGATCGGCGTATGACTCGGCATCGCTCATGCGACCGCGCATGTATGGGTCGAGAGATAAGTAAACGGTTCTCAGTAGCATCTCACCATCTTGAGGAGTCGGTTTCGCCACTTCTTCTAGACGAAAGTTTTCTTTTGTTGGTGCACCGTTGGGACGTGACGCGAGTACGATTCTGCGATTTGTTGCGTTAGTCATATTTATCTCACTTATTGATTAGACCGGTCGTCTAGTTTTAATTTCAAAATATCCCGCTCATAGAGCGGGAAGGTGTATTGTGCTATCACAGGAGTTATTACCAACTGTGAAACACATGTAGGGTGTTCATCTTACTTTTACGCTACCTACTATGGGCAAGTTCGCGTGTTTTGCAGTAGATGTTGAGTATAGGTCAGACTTTGCGTTAATGCTGCCTGATCTTGATACAGTTTGTTCAGCAAGCTTGCGCCGTTCCAAAGGTAGTATATCTGCCTTGCCAATAAAGCACTGTCACCATTTGGGATAGAGCCATCTTGAATGCCTACGTCAATGCAATACGCCATTGATTGAATGGTTTTGTCTGCACCTTGGCGTAACGCTAGGCGCATGGGCTCTGAGAGATCGGAGACTTCCGCACTTAACTTGACCAACAAACATTTGTTCGCATTACATACGTCGTCTTCTACTTTGACCATTTCTTCAAAGTAGCTCATTAGGCGTTGGTAGCCATTCAGATCGGTATTGGTAAAGCGTGCGTTTAAACGCTCAAAATACTTAGTAAAGTAGTCTTGAATCATCGCTTCACCAAATTGTTCTTTGGATTTGAAGTAATGATAAAACGAGCCTTTCGGCACCGCGGCCTTTTTTAAAAGCTCTGAAAGGCCAACACTCGTAAACCCTCGGTTTACGATTAACTCGTATCCGACGTCGAGAATATGTTGGCGTGTGTCATTCGTCTTTGCGTTCATGGAGTGTACTATAGAATGAATTAGACCAGTCGTCTAGTATTTGTTGTGGGTTATTTAATCAGCTCATACTCAACAACAAATAGCGTGTCGGTATTTGGGTAGATCTCTCGAATTAACTGCTTGAGTTTTGGCAGTTCGATGGCTTCTTGTTCAGCATGAAACTCATTGATATCTTCAAAGTTAAGTGGCTCTACAGAACGTATCTTGATATCGCAGACTTTACGATCCGTTTCTAAGGTAAAAACTTCGACTTCTGTATTTGGAACGTAGTGGCTTTCTGATTCATCTCGAATCGTAATCGTTTTTTTGCCTGATGTGATCAACGGGGTTAAGAATTCAAAAAAGGTAATCTTGGTTGGGTGGGATGACATGATGTACTCGTTAGTCTGATTGTTTGGCGTAATTATATACCCAAATAACCTTGAGGTGCTTATTTCAAGAGAACGAGCGAGTGCGCAGGACGCGGATCAACTTGGCACTAAAGTAACCCGAGATAATGCCTATCCAGTTGGTACTGAGATCATCAAAACTAAATGAGCGACTTGGAATAAAAAGTTGGCTTATTTCTTCCATTGAAACGATAGCCAACAGCAGTAGCAAAAGGCGGATGCCAAAGACGTCGGCTTTACTTGAACTTACTAAAGAGGGAAAGGTGAAGACCGATAAAAAGCCGATCAATAAACTGAAAGTAAAGTGAAGCGTACTCGATCCACCTAAGTAGGTTTCCATTTGCAGGTAAGTGGCATGGTGTAAGTCAGAGCTTTTCCACAAAGAGAGTGAAGCCGTAAGCGTCAGAACGAAAACAAAACTTATCCGTGTCAGTATTGAAACCATAATTAACCTATTGGAAAGAAGCCTAAGTAACGTTTTACAAAGTACAACGCTGCTAGATTCTGAATTGCCATGCCAATTGCCATCGCCCATGCTGCACCAATAACACCGAACGTTTGGCAAAGCGCAATGAGCAAGCAGATAGAGATTGTGCCGGAGGAAATTGTAATGTATTTCATGGTTCTTTCGTGACCGCTCATGAGTAATAAAAAACCTACAGAGCCAGTCGCAACATTGACTAACTGCCCTAAAGACAGGACGACTAACAGTGGCGCAGCAGCAAGAAACTCTTCACCAAAAAAACGCATCACAAACTCTGGGAATAGAGTGCAAATAATCACGGGCACAATGGCCAAACCAACGTTGGCTCGGCAAGCTAAACGGCTCAGGCTTTGCAGTTTGATCATTTGGCGTTCTTTGTAGAGAGAGGCAAACATAGGGGCGACCACAAAGTTAATGGTAATCAGCACAAAGCCAATCAGTAGTGATGTACGTTGAGCTGCAGCTAATAGACCGAGTTCCGCTGTTGAGATAAAAAAGCCCGCAATGACAAGGCTTCCCCATTGAAGGACGTTCGTGAAGATACTGCCAATCCAGACTTGCTTGGCAGAAGCGACCATTTTTTTGTTTGGTACGAAAGCCGATGTCTGATACTGACCTGAACCTAGCCAATTAACACTGGATATTACCGCGACGCTCATACTCGCCAGAAGCAGTGCGGTCATCAGATTGTTGATATTTTGCTGACCGATATAGTCCAAGCCAAAGACAAAAAAGACCATCAACATACTCACGCCAAGCTGTAAAGCGAACAGTGATGACACGACCTTTCTACACGCTTGAAGCACACGACTGTTGGTCTGTGCAAGCACCAAAAACGGTATGCAGAACAAGCCTAAAGTAATCGCATGCATTGGCGATTGGGTCTGGTTTAGCTGTTCAGGAAACAGATTAAATCCTGCTAACAAAACGGCAATGGCTAGCAAGCAAAACGCCATACTTCGATAAAGTGCCGTTTTATAGTTGTGGCTTTGTTGAAGTGTCTCTTTGTTGTTAAAGGCGATCGCATTGTAGCGAACTAATGAGACATCAAAACCTAGCTGAGAAACGATCGCGAGTAGTGAGACTAGGTTGAATAAAAAGAAAAATTGACCGGAAGTCGAAGCGTCACTGGCCTTCGATACAATCAGTGTCAGTAAAAAAGCAAATAGCGCACTCAACACACGCGTGATTGCGGTTTTCAATCCAGTAGATAGCAAGCTTTTTTTACCGCTGGGCATCAACAGTAATTTTTGTTGAATAGTGTGAAACATAGAGGTATTTAACCGTAAATATTATTAAGTGCGAGGCGCTGTTTTTCTTCACTGAAGGCGTCGTTTAACGCTGTTGTATATTGGCAAAAATCAATTTCATCATAATGATTGACACAGTGCGCGATCTGCTTGGCCATTTCTTCAGGTGTTAGCGCTAAAAATGGGTAGTTGAGATCTTTGGTCGCGCCGATAGTTCGAATCACCATAGGAAGATGTAATTTGGCTGCTTCTAGAATAGTTAACGGCATCCCTTCCCATGCTGCAGTATGTAAGTAAAGGTCTGAACCCTTCAGCTTTTTAACCACTTCATCACGAGGCAACATGCCAGTCACATCCACATTTTCTGTACGCAATTTTTGTTCGAGTGTGTTGTCACCGCCACCTATCCAAGTGATATCTAATGGGCGGTTAAGCGCATATCGATTAAGGTGTTGCAATGTGTCGATGAGAAATTGCGGATCCTTTTGGGGGGCGACACGACCAAGCACAACAAGTCGCAGCGCTTCTTGTCTGTTTCGCAATAAACGCTCTTCACTTTGATAAGACACGTAGTTGTTGAGCAGTTCAGCACGTTTCGCGCCAATACTAATCGCCAAGTCACATTCTCGTTGGCTACAGCCTGCAACCACATCAATTTTGCTTAGTTTTACTTTCTCTAGCGCTCTATAGAGCTGGCGTGCGAATTCGGAGATATCTTCACGTTCGAAAGCATAACAGTGCGGAGTGTAAATCAAGCGCGCCTTGCCAAGTTTTAGAAATCGCCCGAGAAATCCCGCTTTACTCGAGTGCAAATGCACAACGTCAGGCGCAAGTGATGCAATCATGTGGTTTGCATCGCGAACAAATTGAAGTAAGCCACCTTCCACCCATTTGGTCTGTGTGAAAATATGATGGTTGTTTTCATTGGTTAAGTCGTTTTCTCGAGCTCTGGCTAGCAAAAAATGTTGATAGGGCTCATCTCGAGAGGAGTGAGCATAACTATAGAGGGCTGTTTGAACGCCACCTCCGAAGGCTTCTGTAATATGGAGCACTTTTTTCATGATGATTTTGTTCCTGCTGTCTGCATCCATTTATGCTTGAAAGCATCACGTTCTTGTTCTGAATAAACGTGGCGATATAAGGGAAGATCGTACATATAGAACAGCTTTGAAAAGTCGTAGTGATGCTTAAAGTGCTGGTGGATATTGGAGTACCACTTGTTTTTCGCTTCATTGCTGTTTTTTAGCACGAAGTCTTGCAGCCCGAGAAACTCACCAATTTCTTTATCGAGAGAGCTGAGCTTTTCGCATTTGATTAGCATGACGTTGGCTTGCTCGTTCTTGAATGTGAAGAAAGGTTGAGTGTTGTCCAGTTCTTGACGCATCACATCGATATTGAAGTTACGTTTTAACTCGTTGTCGAACCAGTTCGCAAAATAGTTGAGATTGATATAGTTATCGAAACAATGTTCGAGGTGCTGATACGTGACTGCCATATCTCGGTGAATTGCATCATTCTTTTTGCCTGCGATAAATTGCAAATGGAGGTCTTGAAAGAAACGAGAAAAGACTGTTGCGATTGGATCGCGGACCAGTGTGACGATTTTGATCTGTTCGCGTTTTTGTAAGATACGTTTTCGTTGCTTGAGTACTAAGCGGTAGAGCGCACGGTTTTTGAAATCGAAAAATTTACTCACGTCTTTTTTATTGTGATACATGTGAAATTCTTCGTGATCATCAAAGGTGTGGATGTGATAGCTTGGGATATTTCTTTCTCCCAGCGTGTGCTCAATTGACGATGAGCCAACTTTGCCCATTTGGTAAACTAAAACAAAATTGTCAGCTTGGAGTTCTCGGTTCTTTTCAAATTGTCGAGAGATTGAATACTTCATCTATCCTATCCTTGATTATTCAAATTCGTGGTGATGGTTTACCGGAAAAGTATGAGCAATGGTGTTGACCGTTGACTCGCGGCTTATGCTTATCATGACGGGTAATAAGAGTATTAAAATGATGGTGGTATTTACCGCAACGAAGAACACCATTATGAGGGCGTATATTGCGAGTAAGAGGCTTTTCCTGTTGTCATTGAGACTACGGAAGCAAAAGCGAATAAAAAGAAAATAACCACCAAATAATAGGGCGATACCGAGCAACCCGTATTCAATTGCGGTATCTAACACAAAGTTGTGGGTGTAGATCGCCAGCTCATCATAGTTGAAGTAACTGATCATAAAGTTGGGCAGCATCTTCGCGCCGACACCTAAAGCAGGGTGCTGAAGTAAAATGTCTAACCCATTGGCAAGTAAGAGTTTTCTATGAAGATTCGATACCCAGCGGGCTTCACTTTGGTTGGCAAATAAGACGTCTTCTTGGGTTATTTCCAATGTGTCTGCTAACGTTTCAAACCCAACATAGAGTGTAGTTGCGACGGCAGTGAACACCATAAAGCTTAAGGCCAATAAAATGGTCCACGTATACGTTTCATTAAGCGATTTTCTCATCAGGTTTTTTACGAGCAGCTGGTCAAAGAAGAAAAGCAGACAAAAACCAAGTAGTGCTTTTCTTTCTTGCGACAACACCAGTAATACCAAAGCAACGAGCATTAAAAGGTGGAAAGCGCGAACTTTATCCCGATAAAGGTACAGTAGTGAGCAAAGTACACCGAATCCGTATTTACTCACTCCGAGTAACTTAAACCCGCTTTGATAGCCTTGAGCAAAGTGCCATAAGGCAACGAGCGTACAGATGAAAAACAGCAGATAAGTGAAATAAACCATTACCCATTCATCATCAAACACGCCATAGGCGTACATTAGGCTAAGCAAGCAGAGAATCGCCAGCCATTGCACGGTTTCTATAACTAGCGGCATTAAGGGGACGCGATTTAGCAGGCCATTTAAGAACACATATCCAGTGAACAATACGAGGAACCCCATACAGGGATGCATGAGTTTTTCAGCTTTTCCTTCCAATACCACTAACGCTGTAAAACCAATGGACAAAAGACTTGCGATGTCAGATGGGGCTAGTGCTATTCCTCCAGCACGAAACTTCATAGGAATAAAGAACAATGTTAGTAAGCACGCAGCTATTATCGGAGTGTGGTTATTTATCGGTACAGAGTTCATCATAAATTTTGTAATAGCTATTCCTAAAATTATTCAAAGTAAACTGGCTACAACGTTCGACAAAAAAACAGGAAGCAGCTTCATAGGAATTTTTATTACCCACTATGTGAAGTATTTTTTTAATTAAATCATCGACTTGACCTTGTTTAAATAAATAAGTTTTATCTCCGATTACTTCATTTAGTCCGGGGACATCCGAGCCTAGAACTGGTAACCCTTCAGCCATGGCCTCTACAGCCGCAAGACCAAAACCTTCTACTTTTGAAGATTGTACATAAAGATCTAGACTAGACAGGAAG
>NZ_WXWT01000004.1:0-35354 GCF_009904725.1 Vibrio sp. V43_P6S15P86 | reverse complement strand
GCTTTTATGTGTAAATCTCGATTTGGTTTTGAAATCCAAATCGCAGTTTTTATTTATGTCCTCCTTTACTCTGTTCGTAAGGAGATAGCAGATTCGCAGTAATTATTTTGTCATGAACTGTGATCTGGGTAGTGAATAAATAATCATTTATCAGGATTATTACAAACCTTCCTTAAACAAAATTGACAAAATTTAACCAATCGAGATAATCCATTGGTCGGGATTTGACGCTATTAAAGTCCTGCACGTTGTCAGGATGACAAAGAAAGGAAGCAACATGACTAATATAGGAAGCCTGCTAGTAGATGCGGCCACCCTGATGCTAACGGGGATGGCGGTCGTATTTATTTTCCTCACTATTCTTGTTTATCTAGTTCGGCTAATGTCGAAATTGGTACCAGAAGAAGTACCAGAGCCGATCGCAGCACCAAAAACAAATACTAATATTCAATCAACCTCTTCAGCTGTTAGTCCACAAGTAGTGGCGGCGATCTCGGCTGCGATTCATAAACATCGCGCCTCATTCGCGAAGTAGCCGAACCAGGATTAAAAAGGAGTTTAAGAGCATGTCTAAACCACTAGCTATTACAGATGTGGTCCTTCGTGATGCCCATCAATCACTATTTGCTACGCGTATGCGTATTGAGGATATGCTGCCTATCGCAGCTGAGTTGGATAAGGTTGGTTACTGGTCTCTAGAGACTTGGGGTGGCGCAACGTTTGATTCTTGTATTCGATTCTTAGGGGAAGATCCTTGGGAACGTTTACGTGAACTAAAAAAAGCGATGCCTAATACACCAATGCAAATGCTACTGCGTGGTCAAAACCTTTTAGGATACCGCCATTATGCCGACGACGTAGTAGAGAAGTTCGTTGAACGCGCGCATGCTAACGGTATGGACGTGTTCCGTATCTTTGATGCAATGAATGACGTGCGAAACTTCCAGAAGGCCGTTAAAGCAACGGTCGATGTTGGCGCACATGCTCAAGGTACGCTGTCTTACACAACAAGCCCTGTGCATAACGCAGACACTTGGGTTGACTTGGCAAAACGCCTAGAGGATTTAGGTTGTCATTCACTGTGTATCAAAGATATGTCTGGCTTACTTAAGCCTTATGAAGCGGAAGAGCTTATTACGCGTATCAAAGCGTCTTGTGATGTGCCATTAGCACTTCATTGTCACGCAACGACAGGCTTGTCTACTGCGACAGCGGTAAAAGCAGTTGAAGCTGGTATTGATATTCTCGATACAGCGATTTCTTCAATGAGTTGTACCTATGGTCACACACCGACTGAAACGGTAGTCGCGATGCTAGAAGGAACCGAGCGAGATACCAATTTGAAGCTCGAGCAACTAGAACCTATCGCCGCGTATTTCCGTGAAGTACGTAAGAAGTACGCGAAGTGGGAAGGTCAGTTGAAAGGTGTAGACTCTCGCATCCTGATTGCTCAAGTGCCTGGCGGCATGCTGACTAACATGGAAGGCCAGTTGAAAGAACAGGGCGCGGCGGATCGCATTGATGAAGTCTTAGAAGAGATCCCTCGTGTTCGCGAAGATCTTGGTTTCATTCCATTGGTGACTCCAACTTCGCAGATCGTCGGAACGCAAGCGGTGATTAACGTTCTTACTGGCGAACGCTATAAGAGCATTACTAAGGAAACCGCTGGTCTATTGAAAGGCGAATACGGTCAAGCGCCAGCCGAGTTAAATGCAGAGCTGCAAGCTAAAGTACTTGATGGCAAAGAGCCTATTACGTGTCGTCCTGCCGATTTGCTTGAGCCTGAAATGGAGACGCTTACTGTTGATCTGATGGAGAAAGCGAAATCAGAAGGTATTAAGCTAGCAAGTGAGCGTGTTGATGATGTACTTACTTATGCGCTTTTCCCTCAAGTTGGTCTCAAGTTCCTTAAGAATCGTGATAACCCAGAAGCATTTGAACCTGCACCAACGCTAGAAGCCGCGAAGCCTGCCGTACCTGCGGCGCAACCAGCAACTGGCGGCGTAGAAACTTATAGCGTACGTGTTGACGGACAGGTGTATGAGGTGGAAGTTGGTCCTCAAGGCGAGCTAACCTCTGTCGCTCCTTCTACGGCGCCTGCAAAACCGACGGCACCTAGCGCTCCTTCTAGCGTATCTGCTGAAGCGGTGCCTGCTCCTCTTGCCGGTAACATCTTTAAAGTGAATGTTCAGCCTGGCGCTGAAGTGGCTGAAGGCGATGTACTACTGATTCTTGAAGCAATGAAGATGGAAACAGAAGTGCGTGCGGCGCGTGGTGGTGTGGTTCAAGAGTTGAACGTTAAAGAAGGCGATGCTGTCACAGTAGGTGCGCCTCTGTTGAGCCTGGCGTAAGGGAGTATCATGGACGGATTGTTAACCCTTTGGGCAGAAACAGGGATCGCTAACTTCGAGTTCGGCCAAATCTGTATGATGCTGGTTGGTTGTACCTTGCTGTTTTTGGCAATCAAAAAAGGCTTTGAACCTTTACTGTTATTGCCGATTGGTTTTGGTGCTATCTTGGCGAATATTCCAAATGCTGGCTTTACTGAGCCTGGCGGCTTGCTCTACTACGTTTACTACATTGGGATTGAATCGGGTGTGTTCCCGTTGTTGATCTTCATGGGTGTGGGTGCGATGACCGACTTTGGTGCTTTGATCGCAAACCCAAAAACGTTGTGGCTAGGTGCGGCAGCTCAGTTTGGTATTTTTGCGACACTGTTTGGCGCTATTTTGCTCAACTATGTACCTGGCATGGAGTTCTCCATGGCGGATGCATCGTCTATCGCTATCATCGGTGGTGCGGATGGCCCAACGGCGATTTTCTTAGCAAGTAAGTTATCACCAGACCTGCTTGGTGCGATTGCTGTAGCCGCGTACAGCTACATGGCTTTAGTGCCAATCATTCAGCCGCCAATCATGAAGGCGCTAACCACTAAGGAAGAACGTGAGATTCAAATGGCGCAACTGCGTCACGTGGGTAAATGGGAAAAGGTATTGTTCCCGATGGCAGTATTACTCATGACGATTCTTTTCCTACCTTCAGCAACGCCTCTTGTCGGTATGTTCTGTCTTGGTAACTTAATGCGTGAAGCGGGTGTGGTCGATCGTCTATCGAAAACCGCACAAAATGAGCTGATCAACATCGTGACGATCTTCTTGGGCTTAGGGGTTGGCTCGAAGCTGCAAGCGGATCAATTCCTGAACTTAGAAACATTAGGCATTCTAGGGCTTGGTGCGGTTGCGTTTAGTATTGGTACGGGTGCTGGTGTGCTAATGGCTAAGTTGCTGAACAAGTTCTCAAAAGAAGACATCAACCCACTTATCGGTGCGGCTGGCGTTTCTGCGGTACCAATGGCCGCGCGTGTGGTGAACAAGGTCGGCTTACAAGCTAACCCGCAAAACTTCTTGTTGATGCATGCGATGGGACCAAACGTTGCAGGTGTATTGGGATCAGCGGTTGCCGCTGGTATCTTGCTAGCGCTTGTTGGCTAGTCATTACCGAAAATGGAATGATCAACCAATTTACAAAATCACGATTAACTTCGGTTAACAAAATGGTTTATAGTCAAAGGGATGCTTTCGCATCCCTTTTTGTTTTCTTGCAGGGAATGGTTTATGGAACACAAACAGATCGTTATCACTGAATTTGGTGATGCCAACGTACTCGCGATTCAACATGCTTCTACACCATCACCACAGCCTGGTGAAGTCTTAGTAAAAGTCGCTTTTTCAGGCGTAAATCCTATTGATGTTAAAACTCGAGCCGGACTCGGTTGGGCAGCAGCGCAGAATAAAGATAATTTACCTTGGGTGCCAGGTTACGACATCTCAGGAAAAGTCGTGTCCAGTGGAGAGGGGGCGTCGCGTTTTAATGATGGTGATGAGGTGGCTGGATTTATCGGTTTCCCAGTCCGAGGCGGTGGGTACAGTCAGTACGTATGTGTTCCAGAAGCTGAGTTAAGTCATGTTCCTAGTTCAGTTACTTTAGAGGCTGCCGCAGCATTACCGTTGGCTGGCCAAACTGCGGCACAAGCACTTAGCAAAGCCAATGTGACAGAAAACGATCGCGTACTTATCCTCGCAGGAGCCGGTGGCGTTGGACACCTAGCGGTACAAATCGCGGTCGCGACTAAAGCGGAAGTCTTTACAACCTGTAGTGAACGAAATTTAGACTACCTGGCTACCCTTGGCGCTCACGCAGTGAACTATCAATTTGCACCAGTGTCAGAACGTGTTGAAGACGTTGATGTTTTGATTGATTTAGTAGGTGGAGATGCCGCGTTAGATGCGCTTAAATGCCTGAAAGACGGTGCGAGAGTCATAACCGTCCCAACCATCACGGCTGAGCTGATTTGTGAAAAAGCCAAACTCCTAGGCTTTGAGGCTAACGGCATGTTGGTTGAGCCAGAACCAGCGCAATTAGATACCTTGTTGTACATGGTTGGCGTTGGTTTACTGAAGACTGAAATTCAACAGGTTTATCCGATGAGTGATGTGATTGCTGCTCACCAGCAAGTTGAATCAGGAAGAACCAGAGGCAAGGTGTTGCTTGATATGACATGCTAGAAGCATTTAATACGAGCTTTGAAAGTTTAGCGCTTTGGTTTTCAGATTCAGCATTATGGGTGCTTTTCATGACCGGTTTTCTCAGTGCCACTTTGTTACCTGGTGGTTCTGAGGCGGGCTTAGTTGCCACTCTCTCATTAAATCAATATTCCGTTTCGTCAATTATTATGGTCGCCACTATCGGCAATACGCTTGGTGGCTTAACAAATTATTGGCTTGGCTTGTGGATTCCCAACAAAGCGCAAGAAGAAAAGCACGGTCATACCGCATTAAAGTGGCTGTCAAAGTATGGCTATTGGGGATTGTTTTTTAGCTGGTTACCTGTGATTGGAGACCCGCTGTGTTTAGCCGCAGGGTGGCTGAGAATGAAGTTTCTGCCTTGCGTGATTTTAATATTTTTAGGAAAGGCTGCTAGGTATAGCTTACTTGCGGCCATCTATCTCGGATTATTTTAAGGAAAGTACATGAAGATGTTTTGGGTTGGCGCGTGTTCACTTTTGGTGATCACGGGCTGTGCATCAAATACGCCAGTTTCATCACTGCCGAAAGGGGTAACTTTCGTCGAGTCATCGAAAGCGGAAGAAGGCAAAGTTAAGATTCCGTACCAAAAGTATAAACTCGATAATGGCTTAACGGTGATCTTAGCTCCTGAAGATTCTGACCCATTGGTCCATGTGGATGTGACTTACCATGTTGGTTCGGCTCGTGAAGAAGTGGGTAAGTCTGGTTTTGCGCATTTCTTTGAGCACATGATGTTCCAAGGTTCAGAGAACGTTGGTGACCAAGAGCACTTCAGAATCATTACAGAGGCTGGCGGTACGTTAAATGGTACGACAAACCGTGATCGTACTAACTACTTTGAAACTGTCCCGGCTAACCAGCTAGAGAAAATGCTGTGGTTAGAGTCTGACCGTATGGGCTTTTTGCTGGATGCGGTTTCTCAACGCAAATTTGAAATTCAGCGTTCAACTGTAAAAAATGAGCGAGCTCAGCGTTACGATAATCGTCCTTATGGCTTAATTTGGGAGCGTATGTCTGAAGCGTTATATCCTGAAGGTCATCCGTATTCGTGGCAAACTATTGGTTATGTTGAAGATCTTGATCGTGTTGATGTGAACGATCTCAAAGCGTTTTTCTTACGTTGGTATGGCCCAAACAATGCGACTATCACTATCGGTGGGGACTTAGACGTTGAACAAACTCTTGAGTGGGTAAATAAGTACTTCGGTTCGATTCCTCGTGGGCCAGAGGTTGAAAATGCGCCGAAACAACCTGCAAAACTGCAAGAAGACAAATACATCACTCTAGAAGATCGCATTCAACAACCGATGGTGATGATCGCGTGGCCAACAACTTACAACGGCGAAGAAAGCCAAGCGTCTCTCGATACGCTATCTGAAGTGCTAGGTGGCGGTACAAACAGCGTGCTCTACCAAGACTTAGTCAAGACTCAAAAAGCCGTCGATGCGGGCTCATTCCATGACTGTGCAGAACTGGCGTGTAACTTTTACGTTTATGCAATGGGTGATTCAGGGGACAAAGGCGATCTATCAAAACTGTACGACGAGCTTTTACAGTCACTCAATCAGTTTGCTGAAAAAGGCGTGACAGAAGATCGCCTTGAACAATTGAAGGGTAAGGCGGAAGCGGATGCTATCTTTGCATTAGAAAGTGTTAAAGGCAAAGTAACGCAGTTGGCATCCAACGAGACATTCTTCGGCGATCCAGACCGTCTTGAGCAACAGCTTGAGCAGATCCGCACAGTGACGCCTGCATCGGTAGAAAAAGCGTATACGGATTTTATCCAAGGTAAGAACAAAGTGACCCTAAGCGTGGTACCAAAAGGAAAAACTGACCTTGTCGTAAAACCAGCGACCTTTGTGACGCCAAAACGTACGCTACCAGAATACGAGAAGATCACTGATGATCAATTGGCGTATCGTCGTGCGACCGATAACTTCGATCGCTCTGTGCAACCGCCTGTAGGGGAGCCAGTGAAAGCGACGATGCCTGAGTTGTACGAGCTTCATTTTAATAATGGCTCGGAGTTGCTTGGCGCGGTTAGCGATGAAACACCAACGGTCATGATGCAGTTTAGTTTACCTGCGGGAACACGTTTTGTTGAAAAGGGCAAAGAAGGTCTTGCCCAATTGACCGCCGCGATGTTGCAAGAAGGCACAACGAAACGTAGTGTCGAAGAGATTCAAGCTGAGCTCGATAAACTAGGTAGTGTCATCTCCGTGAATGCAACAGGCTACACAACAAACATCAGCGTTTCTGCTTTAGAAAAGAACTTAGAGTCGACGTTGAAAATTGTCGAAGAGATGTTGCTGTCTCCTGCATTTAAGCAAGCAGACTTCGAGCGTGTGAAGATGCAAGCACTAGAAGGTCTTGTGTATGAGCATCAAAACCCAAGTTGGATGGCATCACAAGCGACTCGCCAGGTGCTCTATGGGGACTCTGTCTTTGCTCGACCAAAAGACGGCACGCAAGCAGGGGTAAGTGCACTAACGTTGGATGATGTCCGTGAATTCTACTCGAAGCATTACACGCCACAAAGTGCGCAAATCGTCGTTGTTGGTGACATTGATCAACAGGAAATTGAACAGCAACTGACGTTCTGGAAAAACTGGCAGGATGAAGCTGCACCATTGTATGCACCGCAAAGCATCGCTGCATTAGGTGAGCAAAAGATCCATCTTGTTGATAAACCAGGTGCACCACAAAGTGTGGTCATGATGGTTCGTCAGGGTATGCCTTACGATGCAACGGGCGATTTTTACCTGAGCCAACTGGCAAACTTCAACTTAGCTGGAAACTTCAATAGCCGCATTAACCAAAACCTACGTGAAGACAAGGGTTACACATACGGCGCTTACGGCTACTTCTCTGGAAATCCAGAAACTGGCTCGGTTGTTTTCACCGCGCAAGTACGAGCGGATGCAACGGTTGCTTCTATCATTGAGATGGAAAATGAGCTAAATGAATACTCGCAGTCAGGAATTACTGATGAAGAGATGAAATTTATGCGTCAAGCGGTCGGTCAAAAAGATGCACTGAAATATGAAACGCCAACACAAAAAGCGGAACTCATCAGTGATATTCTTAAGTACAACCTCGATCAAGATTACTTGCAGCAAAGAAACGCTATCGTAGAAAAAGTCGATAAGCAGACTTTGAATGCACTGGCTCAAAAGTGGTTTGATCCAAATGACTATCAAATTATCGTCGTTGGTGATGCTAAATCACTGCGTCCTCAATTAGAAAAGTTGGGGAAAGACGTAGAAGAGCTTGAAATCATTCGATAGAGTACACATTTAATAGCGGAGAAACGTTTCTCCGCTATTCATCTAGATAAGCGACTTTTCGTGGGTTATTTATCTAGATGCATTAAATATCAATAACTTAGCTTACGCTTGTCCTTTGTGATAAGTGTCCTGCTCCCAATATAAGCGAACCTCATTTTGACTGATTTTGCTGCGCGACTAAAAAAAGTTGCATCAAACCCCGAAGTATTTAAGCAGTTTGGACGCGGTGTTGAGCGAGAAACTTTGCGCTATCGTCAGGATGGACATCTAGCAACAACACCTCATCCAGAGGGGTTAGGCTCAGCGTTCACAAACCAATGGATCACGACTGATTTTTCTGAATCATTGTTAGAGTTCATTACTCCTGTGTCACATGAAATTCCAGAACTGATGGCACAACTGAAAGATATCCATCACTTCACCCAGACAAAAATGGGTGAAGAAAAGATGTGGCCTCTTTCTATGCCATGTTATGTTGGCTCGGAAGAGGATATTCAGCTTGCTCAGTACGGCTCTTCGAATGCAGCAAAAATGAAAACCCTGTACCGAGAAGGCCTAAAACGCCGTTATGGCAGCCTGATGCAAATCATCTCAGGTGTGCATTTTAACTTCTCGTTCCCTGAGATATTTTGGGATGCGCTATACGGCGAGCAAGATGAACAAGCCCGCCAAGATGCTAAGTCTGATGCCTACTTTGCGCTGATCCGTAACTATTACCGTTTTGGTTGGATGATTCCGTATTTCTTCGGTGCATCGCCAGCGTTATGCGGCTCTTTTATTCAAGGTCGTGAAACCGATCTGCCATTCGAAAAAATTGGCGGCACTTTATATTTGCCGAAATCGACGTCTTTGCGTTTGAGCGATCTGGGCTACACCAATAGTGCGCAAAGTGTACTGAAAATTGGCTTTAACAGCATTGATCAGTATCTGGATGGTTTGAGCGATGCGATTCGTCACCCATCAGAAGAGTTTGCGAAAATAGGCGTCAAAGTGGACGGTGAATACCGCCAGCTTAATTCCAATATTTTACAAATTGAGAACGAGCTATACGCTCCAATTCGCCCGAAACGCGTGTCGAAAAGTGGTGAGAAACCTTCAGATGCGTTACGACGCGGTGGGGTTGAGTACATTGAAGTTCGCTCTCTAGACGTTAACCCATTCAGCGCAGTGGGGTTGGATGAAGAGCAAGTACGATTCCTTGATCTCTTCCTGACTTGGGCGGCCTTGTCAGACTCGGATCCAATGGACAACTGTGAATTAGAGTGTTGGCGCGACAACTGGAACAAAGTCATTGTTTCTGGTCGTGAAAAAGGGCTAATGCTTCAAATTGGTTGCCAAGGTGAACGTCTATCTCTGCAAGATTGGGCGCATCGAGTGTTTGTCGAGCTGCGTCAGATAGCACAGCAAATGGATATGGCTGCTGGTGGCAGTGCATACCAAGATGTGTGTAATAAACTCGGGACATGGATTGATAACCCAGAACTAACGATTTCAGGTCAACTTTTAGAGCTGACGAAAGAGCTTGGTGGGTTAGGTAAAGTCGGCTGTGCGCTTGGCATGAAGTACCGCGAGGAAAATCTAGCTCACGGTTATCAGTACTACTCACAAGATACGATGGAAACGGAAGTGGCGTCGTCAGTAGAAAAGCAAAAGCAAGCGGAACAAAGTGACACGCTATCTTTTGATGATTTTTTGGAAGATTACTTTGCTTATCTGAAGCAGTAGTGAATAGGTAAAGGTTGGGTGGGATTGAACATTAAACCGTTAGTAGTATCGATACTCGGAAGCATGTTACTTGCAGGTTGTGCCACGGCACCGCCAAAGCAGCAGAATAATTTATGTGAGATATTTCGAGAGAAATCCGGCTGGTATGATGATGCCAAAGATATGGAAGAAAAGTGGGGAACCCCCATTCATGTCGCTATGGCTATCATTAAACAAGAAAGCAGCTTTCGGCACGATGCGAAACCACCCAAAGACTATTTATTGGGATTTATCCCTTGGGGACGAGTTAGCAGTGCGTATGGTTACGCTCAAGCTCAAGATCCTGCTTGGGAAGATTTCCAAGATGCGACGGGTCAGGGCGGTTCTCGTACCAACTTTGATGATTCAATGATGTTTGTCGGTTGGTATACTCACGAAACGAGGCGCCAACTAGGGATTTCGTTATGGGACCCATACAGTCAATATCTGGCTTATCATGAAGGTCGAGGTGGGTACAAGCGAGGTACTTATAAGCGAAAGCCCAGTTTGCTCAAAGTCGCTCGACGTGTTGAACAAACTGCAAAAACTTATGGCTGGCAGCTGAAGCAATGTCGTCAGGAATTGGAAGACAACAGCAGCTGGTTCTTTTAACCTACAGCCTGTTTATGTGCTGTAGGGATGAATGACATTTATCCAGTACCGAGAGGTATTGGAGTTACAATCAGGAGAGATGTAATGCCTTTACTCGATAGTTTTACCGTGGACCACACTCGCATGAATGCACCGGCAGTGCGAGTGGCGAAGACCATGCAGACCCCAAAAGGGGACACGATTACTGTCTTCGATTTACGCTTTACCGCGCCAAACAAAGACATCCTTTCTGAAAAAGGTATTCATACACTAGAGCACCTTTATGCAGGCTTTATGCGCAATCATCTTAACAGCGATTCTGTTGAGATCATCGATATTTCGCCTATGGGTTGCCGCACCGGCTTTTACATGAGCCTGATCGGCACTCCATCAGAGCAGCAAGTAGCGGATGCTTGGATTGCGGCCATGGAAGACGTGCTAAAGGTAGAAAGCCAGAGCAAGATCCCTGAACTCAACGAATACCAATGTGGTACGGCAGCGATGCACTCTTTAGAAGAAGCACAACAAATCGCGAAGAGCATTTTGGATGCTGGTGTATCGGTGAACAAAAATGATGAACTTGCTTTGCCTGAATCGATGCTAAAAGAGCTGCGCATCGACTAGTTGCTAAAAACTTATCAAGAAGCATATTTATCCAGAACTAAAAAGAGCCTGACATGATCAGGCTCTTTTCTTTTTATTTCTTATCGTGAGTTGTAGATAGGGGCTATTTTTTCTTTTTAGGATAAACACGAACGAGCTTGATGCGGTTTTCTTCAATCTCAACAAGCTCCATTGGATGACCAGCCACTCTCACGCTTAAATGGCTCTCTGGAATATCTTCCAGGTGCTCCAAAATAAGACCGTTTAACGTTCTTGGGCCATCCGTTGGTAAGTCCCATTTCAGGCCTTTGTTGATATCTCGGATATTGGTGCTGCCTTCAATGAGGAAGCTTCCGTCACCTTGAGGACTGATTTCATCAGAAAGGCTTGGAGAAATCGAGGTCGTGAATTCGCCAATGATCTCTTCCAGAATATCTTCCAATGTCACCAAGCCAATAATGTCGCCATACTCATCAACAATCAGACCAATACGCTGTTTGTTGCGTTGAAACTTTAACATTTGCACGTTCAGTGGCGTACCTTCTGGGATGTAATAGACTTCATCCGCGGCACGTAATAGCGTCTCTTTATTGAACTCGTTTTTTTCCAGCATCAGGCGGTAAGCTTCACGCAGGCGCAGCATGCCAACCACTTCATCAATTTGGTCACGATAAAAAACAATGCGTCCATGTGGTGAGTGGGTAAGCTGACGAACGATGGATTTCCAGTCATCATTAATATCGATACCGGTAATCTCATTGCGTGGCACCATGATGTCGTTCACAGTGACGTGCTCAAGATCCAAAATAGACACCAACATGTCTTGGTGTCGGCGAGGGATCAATCCGCCAGCTTCGTTTACTACGGTACGCAGCTCATCGGAACTAAGATGGTCTTCTACTGAGTGATCGGCTTTTACGCCAAGTAAACGAATAAAGCCATTCGTAATAAAGTTAACGAGCATCACCAAAGGCGATAGTAACTTCATCAATATGGTCAGTAGGATACTGCTCGCGTAAGACACGCGTTCAGGGTACAGCGCTGCAATTGTTTTTGGGGTAACTTCAGCAAAAACCAATACAACCATAGTCAGTGCACCGGTTGCGATAGCGACACCTAAATCACCATACAAACGCATACCAATAATGGTCGCGATGGCGGACGCGAGAATATTAACGAGGTTGTTGCCGATAAGAATAAGACCAATCAAACGATCTGGACGGTCTAATAGTTTTTCGACTCGCTTAGCGCCTTTATGCCCATTTTTGGCTAAGTGCTTTAAGCGATAACGGTTCAGAGACATCATCCCTGTTTCTGAGCCGGAAAAGTAACCTGATATGACGATAAGACACGCGAGTAGCGCAAACAAGATACCCGTAGAGATGTCGTCCAAAACGTTGCTGTTCCTTGTAAGTATTGGGTTATATAACGGTTGAGTAAGTCCGTTAAGTCAAAGGGTTAAGGCGTACTGTATTTTATCTAGCCTAAAATATAAAGGATAGGAGCCCTAGAGCTCCTTAATTCAAGATGATTTCTTTCACAAAGCGACTGCCAAAATACGCCAGAGTTAACAGCGTTGCCCCTGCGACAGCGAACCAAGTAACTTTTCTACCACGCCAACCTTTTTGATAATGACCCCAAAGCAGTATTGAGTACACAATCCAAGCGATGAAAGAAAGAATGCCTTTATGCGCTTTACCTTGAGCAAACATATCCTGCACAAAGACAAAGCCAGTAATGAGCGTGCCAGTTAACAATAAGTTACCGATCAAAATGATTTTGAATAGCTGACGCTCTACCATTAATAAAGGCGGCAGGTTTGGGTTAATCGCCAAAGATTTTTTTGTTTTCAGTTTGTGATCTAACCAAGCCAGCTGAAGTGCGTAGAGTGCACCGATAGTTAAAGTTGCGTATGAGAACAGCGCAAAAGAAATGTGAATGAGTAGCTTAGGGTCATTCTCTAGGTGCTTGATAAACGTGCTTGGCAAAAATGTGGCAGCAGATAAATTGATGGCAGCAAAGCTATAAACGACAGGCAATAAAAACCACAACCGATTTTTCAACATAGCAAGGCTCATGACCAGAGAAATAATAAAACTGATCAAAGAGGCTACGTTGAGAATGCTAAGGTTTTGACCTGCACCATCAAAAATCAGATCACTCAAAATCCACGCATGAAAAACAAGCGCACAGGCAGCACTAGCAAAGACTGTTTTTGCTTTGATTCCTGACTGCTGTGAGAGTCCGGGTATGATGGTCGCAATCGCCAAAACATAAAGTATGGCGGCCGCGATGGCTATTAAGCTATCCATGAATCCTAAATATTATTGTGCACAATGAGGAAATTATACCTTGCATTACACTTTGGGGCTACGTTATATCCGACATCAATCGTGAGAGATGAGATATTGAAATTAATAAGTTACCGCACCATATAGAAATAGAGACAAGAATAGAGCAGCGGTACGGGTATGACTCAGACCTTGGCTAATGTATACTCACACTAATTAATCGCCATTTTAGCGAAGAGACAAAGATGTTTGAGAATTTAACGGATCGATTATCCAAAACGCTGAAAAATATCAGTGGCAAAGGTCGTCTGACCGAAGACAACATTAAAGAGACCCTACGTGAAGTACGAATGGCCTTACTTGAAGCTGACGTTGCGCTTCCGGTTGTTCGTGAATTTGTTAACCGCGTTAAAGAAAAAGCGGTAGGTGTAGAAGTTTCTAAATCTCTGACTCCAGGTCAGGAATTTATCAAGATCGTTCAAACAGAACTTGAAGCCGTAATGGGTGAGTCGAATGAGGCTCTAAACCTTGCCGCTCAACCACCTGCTGTGCTTCTGATGGCGGGTCTACAAGGTGCGGGTAAAACCACATCGGTAGGTAAGCTATCTAAGCTTTTAAAAGAACGTGACAAGAAGAAAGTCTTGGTTGTGTCTGCCGACGTTTACCGCCCTGCGGCAATCAAGCAGCTTGAAACGCTGGCATCAGATATCGGTGTTGACTTCTTCCCTTCATCACCAGACCAGAAGCCTATTGATATCGCCAATGCAGCGATTGACCATGCGAAGAAAAAATTCTACGACGTATTGATTGTCGATACCGCAGGTCGCTTGGCGATTGATGAAGAGATGATGGGGGAGATCAAAGATCTTCACGCAGCTATCAACCCAGTAGAAACGCTATTTGTTGTTGACGCTATGACGGGTCAAGACGCAGCAAATACAGCAAAAGCCTTTGGCGATGCGCTACCTCTTACCGGTGTGGTTCTAACTAAAGTTGATGGTGATGCTCGTGGTGGTGCGGCACTGTCAGTACGCCATGTAACGGGCAAACCAATCAAATTCTTGGGTGTCGGTGAAAAAACTGACGCGCTAGAACCGTTCCATCCAGATCGTGTTGCTTCACGTATTCTTGGTATGGGTGACGTTCTGTCTTTAATTGAAGACCTACAACGCAACGTTGACCAAGAAAAAGCAGAAAAGCTGGCGAAGAAGTTCAAAGAGAAGAAAGGTTTCGACCTTGAAGATTTCCGTGAACAGCTAGGCCAGATGCAAAACATGGGCGGCATGATGGGCATGATGGATAAGCTTCCAGGCATGTCTCAGCTACCAGACAATGTGAAAGACAAAGTCGATGACAAGATGTTCAAACAGATGGAAGCGATCATCAGCTCCATGACAATGAAAGAACGTCAACGCCCAGAGATTATCAAAGGCTCGCGCAAGAAGCGTATTGCGGCTGGTTCTGGTGTGCAGGTTCAAGACGTAAACCGCTTACTAAAACAGTTCACCCAAATGCAGAAGATGATGAAAAAGATGCAAAAAGGTGGCATGAAAGGCATGATGCGCAACATGCAAGGCATGATGGGCGGCATGGGTGGAGGCGGTGGCTTCAACCCATTTGGTCGTTAATTAATCGATCACGCATAGATTCAGGGTGTTAGGTACGTCACAAACTTTAAATTCAATTTATGTTGGTGAAAAAGTAACTAAACTCCTTGCATTGCTCCGGGAGAAGAGTAAAATTCCGGAGCTTTATTTTGGCACGAGACCCCAAACTATTTAATTTCTTGAATGGTTTTTGGGGTTAATTTTATTTTTGAGAAAGCAAAGAGGACGACATGGTAACCATTCGTTTGGCACGTCACGGCGCTAAAAAGCGTCCATTTTATCAAATCGTAGTAGCGGACAGCCGCAACGCTGCAACTGGCCGTTTCATCGAGAAAGTTGGTTTCTTTAACCCAACTGCTAAAGGCCAAGAAGAAGGTCTACGTCTAGACCTAGACCGCGTTAACCACTGGGTTGGTCAAGGCGCGTCTGTATCTGACCGCGTTGCTAAGCTAGTTAAAGACGCTCAAAAAGCGGCTTAATTTTTTACTTGAAAAGTAGAAACTAGTTTATGTCGATGAAAGGTAAAGAAACAATGAGCAACGAAAAGATTGTTGTAGGCAAGTTTGGTGCTACTTACGGCATTCGAGGTTGGCTTAAGGTTTTTTCCTACACAGACAATGCTGAAAGCATTTTCGATTACAGCCCTTGGTACATTAACCAAAAGGGTAAGTGGGTTGAGTACAAAGTAGAAAGCTGGAAGCGCCATAACAAAGGTATGGTGGCTAAGCTGGAAGGCATGGATGTTCGTGAAGACGCGCATCTAATGACGAACTTTGAAATTGCTATTGACCCTGCGGTACTTCCTGAATTGTCAGAAGATGAGTTCTACTGGCGCGAATTGTTTGGGATGCAAGTTGTAACCACTAAAGGTTACGATCTAGGTGTCGTTACTGACATGCTAGAAACTGGCTCAAACGATGTTCTGGTTGTTAAAGCAAATCTTAAAGATGCTTTCGGGCAGAAGGAACGATTAATCCCGTTCCTTGAAGAGCAAGTGATCATTAATGTTGATCGCGAAGCTCAACGGATCGAAGTTGACTGGGATCCTGGATTCTAATCTCCAAAATTACAGAGCGAGATAAACATGTGGGTTGGCGTTATTAGCCTTTTTCCAGAAATGTTCCGTTCTGTTACTGATTTTGGAGTAACAGGTCAAGCGGTTAAAAAAGGTCTTTTGTCGATTGAGACTTGGAATCCTAGAGATTTTACTCACGACAAACATCGCACAGTCGATGACCGACCTTACGGTGGTGGCCCTGGTATGTTAATGATGGTTCAGCCTTTGCGCGATGCCATTCATACCGCGAAAGCAGCCTCACCGGGCAAGACGAAAGTCATCTACCTTTCTCCTCAAGGTCGCAAGCTCGACCAGAAAGGAGTAGAAGAACTGGCAACAAATGAGAACTTGCTTCTGATTTGTGGTCGTTACGAAGGGATAGATGAGCGCATCATTCAATCTGAAGTCGACGAAGAATGGTCGATTGGTGATTTTGTGATGACGGGTGGTGAGATACCAGCCATGACGTTAATCGATTCTGTCTCTCGGTTTGTTCCGGGTGTACTAGGGGATTTCGCGTCAGCAGAAGAAGACTCTTTTGCAAATGGCTTGTTAGATTGCCCTCACTATACGCGTCCAGAAGTGTTGGATGACAAAGAGGTACCAGCGGTACTGATGTCAGGCAATCACAAGGACATTCGTCAATGGCGACTAAAACAGTCGCTGGGCCGAACTTGGCTTAGAAGACCAGAGCTCCTGGAAAACCTAGCTCTGACTGACGAACAGGAACAATTACTTGCTGAGTTCATTAGTGAACATAACGCAAAGTAACCTAATTTATTTAGTATCAGTTTATTCTAGGAATTTAAAAAATGAGTAACATCATCAAAGCTCTTGAAGAAGAGCAAATGAAATCAGACCTACCTAAATTTGCACCAGGTGACACTGTTGTAGTTCAAGTTAAGGTAAAAGAAGGTGACCGTGAGCGTCTACAGGCTTTCGAAGGCGTTGTAATCGCAATCCGTAACCGTGGTCTACACTCTGCTTTCACTGTACGTAAAATCTCTAACGGTGAAGGTGTTGAGCGTACGTTCCAAACACACTCTCCAATCGTTGATAGCATCGAAGTTAAACGCCGTGGTGCAGTACGTCGTGCCAAGTTGTACTACCTACGTGAGCGTTCTGGTAAGTCTGCTCGTATCAAAGAGAAACTTGCTAAGAAGTAATGCTATAACTAGCGTTCTCATCTTAAACGGAGTCCTTTTAGGGCTCCGTTTTTTTATTTGTGTAATTAGCTTGCTCGTTTTCTTTTCATCCGACCTGTACTGCCGATGCTCATGCACTGGCATATACTCCGCGCCTCTGCCTTGCTCGAATAAAAATAGCTTTGCTAGATCATCAAAATAGTCAGAGTTGAAAAGGGGTGAATGAATACCGATTGCAGACCGCAATGGTTAAAATTCATCATTCTGAACAGCGACGAAGGAGCGTGATTCCGAATCTACTAGCCGAAAGCGCTAGTGTTTAAGTCGTTACTTCAGAAGTGTCCTTGCTGTGAGTGGATTCCTGATGTCGTTATGGTTCCTCGGAGTGATGGCAAATGATGACCAAAGATTACAGGGCTCCGCGGTTAAAATTCGTCATTCTGGACAGCGACGAAGGAGCGTGATTCAGAATCTATTCGCCGAGAGCGCTAGTGTTTAAGTCGTCAACTTCAGCAGAGCCCTTGCTGTGAGTAGATTCCTGATGTCGTTATGGCTCCTTGGAATGACGGGAAATGATGGCCAAAGATTACAGGGCACCGAGGTTAAAATTCGTCACTCTGGACAGCGACGAAAGAGCGTGATTCAGACTTCCCAAGAAGGAGCCTAGGATATTCCTTTACCCTAGTGCCTCAATTAATACTGGTCTTCAGACCAGCCATCACTGTCGGACATATCGGGGGCGCCTGGGATGGTGTTTTCTTCATCTGCCCACTCACCAAAATCAATCATTTGGCATTGTTTACTGCAGAAAGGGCGATGAGGACTTTGTTCTCCCCATTCTACGTCGGCGCCACATTGTGGGCATTGAACGATGGTAATTTTAGACATAGTTGAGCATCCCATTACTAATTGGTGTTAAAGGGTAGTATACCTAAATGAATTCAAGATGGCTTATTCAACGCGCTATTGCTGCTACGAAATTTTATCCAATATAAGCGCAATAAAGCGTTGAATTTTAGATTGTGGGGGTGAGGCTTAGTACCGTCTTAGCTGCACACAGCAAGTTCAAACTCAATATCTTGTGTGCACGCTTGACCGTTTTCAAACGACATAAACTTGATCGCAAAGCGGTTTTTATGGCCAGAAATCATAGGATAAACGCCATATTCCATTGGGATGTGGAGCCTTAGAATATTGGCTTCATCAGCGTCACTTTGGAAGAAACCCGCACGACCTATTTGAGCTTTGAAATGTCCGGTCTCTCTGGTGAGTTTCAACCATAGCGAAAGCGCATCAGATAAGGGCTTTAAGCTTACTTGCCACTGCTGTGCATCATGCTTTTTACGTTCAATGGGTAGGTGAAGCCAGTAATGTAACGCTGGCAAATCAAAACAACATGAACCACCCGGCAGATTAAAGCGTTGGCGGATAGAGCTTAAGAAGCGATCTTCTTTTAGTGCTTGACCAAAACGCTCTGCACCCATCAGCTGGCTATGAACGACATCTATCTCTTGTAGTAGGGTATTTAATGCGTCTTGATCGACGCCATCAACATTTAGCCAATGGCGGTACGACAGCCGTTGTTTCTCTAAATCTTTGGCCAGTTCACTTTTCAGCTGGATCTGTTCGAAGATTTCAACCATATCGAATAACGCACGGAAAAACAGTTGGTACTGGTGATTTTCGCTAAACCCAGAGGCCAAGTGAGCCTGACGCAGCAGAGACTCCACTCTTAGATAAATACGAGTTTTCTCATTTAACGGATGTTCAAATTTGTGCGTGGTCATCGACATAAGCCTTTGTGAGTTTCGTTCCTATTTTCGCAGATTTTTCTTACACATGGCTAGGTACTTTTCGTGCAAATCTGTGATTTGAAGCAAAAGATCTGGGTCACTTGGATTATTCTTAACCACATCGTCTGCAAGCGCGAGTCTTTGCTCTCTTGATGCTTGAGAGGCAAGGATAGCACGAGCTTGTTCTTCACTCACATTGTCTCGTTTCATCGTGCGAGATATCTGTGTATTCGGTTCTACATCGACGACAAGAACTCGATCACACAAACTGTCTAGCTTGTTTTCTACGAGCAACGGCACCACAAGTAACGCATACTCTGAGGTGACTTGCTGCAAATCTTCGATCATCTTTTCACGAATTATCGGGTGCAACAGTGCGTTGAGCCATGCTTTTTCATCTGAGTTTGAAAAGATTTTCTCTCTCAGCTTTGCGCGATCTAAAGTTTGGTCTTCACGAACGATATCGTGACCAAAATGTTCAATAATCGCGTTTAGGCCGGGAGTGCCTGGCTCGACAACTTCTCTTGCTACAATGTCGGCATCGACGATATCGATTTTAAATTGTTGTTTGAACAGATTCGCGACGGTTGTTTTACCGCTAGCGATACCACCTGTTAAACCAATAACCAAAGCCATTTACACTCCTAGAACTGAAGTAAAGTACCAGTTTAAAATCTGGTCGCCCCAAATTAAGCTTATCCAACCAGCAATTGCTAAGTAAGGACCGAAAGGAAAAGCTTTTTCAATTCCCTGTTTTTGCAAGCGTAGTTGAATGATGCCAAATACGATGCCAACCACAGAAGAAAGTAGAATGATCATCGGCAGTGACTGCCAGCCCAGCCAAGCCCCTAGTGCTGCTAGTAGTTTAAAATCACCATATCCCATTCCTTCTTTACCAGTAAGTAGCTTAAAGCCCCAGTAAACGGACCAGAGACATAGGTAACCAGCAATGGCACCAATGACAGAATCTTGTAGAGTAACAGGACTTATTTCGACTAATGCTAAGGCAATGCCAGCCCAAGTTAATGGTAATGTTAATTGGTCAGGTAACAACATAGTATCTAGATCGATAAATGTTGCGGCGATTAAGATAAAAGTGAAAAAGAGTAGGGCAACGGTAAAGTAACTAAAACCAAAGTGGTAAGCGACAAAGCCTGAGCTGAATGCAGTGAGCAGTTCAATCAGTGGATAGCGTGCGCTAATGGCTGTCTGACAGTTGTGGCATTTGCCTTTTAAAAGCAGCCAGCTAATCACAGGGATGTTGTCTCGAATACGTATCGGCGTTGCGCACTTCTGACAGGAGGAGCGTGGGACGCTCAAGGTCAGCACTTCTTTAGGAGGTTCTATTCTGTATTCAGGAAATGACTCGGCACATTCGCGTCGCCATTCTAGTTCCATGATTTTAGGTAGTCGATAAATAACCACATTGAGGAAGCTACCCACGAGCAGACCGAAGATGGTGGCAAACACAACGAATAGCCAAGGGTAGTACTGGAATACTTCCATATTTGTCTCTTGAGCGATGAGTGAAATCAGCAAGATGCTGTTTTAAAGGAGTTAACAGCTCATTCTAGCCCAATACACTCATTAAGTTAAAGATTGGCAAGTACATTGCTGTCACTAATCCGCCAACAACGATGCCTAAAAAAACGATAATTAGCGGCTCTAGAATTTTACTAAGGTTGTCGACGGTGTTATCGACTTCAAACTCGTAGATCGTTGCAACTTTATTGAGCATATCGTCAAGTCGACCAGACTCTTCACCGATCATGACCATTTGTAACACTAATTCAGGAAACACATTACAGTTACGCATGGCAACATACATTGGCATACCTGCGGCGGTATCACGGTAAACTTCTTCTATGGCGAGTTGATAGTGTAAGTTTCCTGAGGTTTTTGATGTGGTTTTTAAACTGGTTAGAATTGGAATACCCGCTGTAAAGCTTGTGGCGAGTGTTCGACTAAATTTGGCGATAGCGGCTTTTGATAATACAGGGCCCAGAACAGGAAATTTAAGCACAGAGCGGTTGAGCATTAAGCGAAAAGAATCTGAACGCTTAGAGAGGATTCTCGCCGAGATGAATAAACTAATGGAGCCTAGTGTGATAAACGGACTCCAGTTTTGTGTCCAGGCGGAAAGATCTAATACTTGCCTGGTAAACCAAGGTAAATCAGCACCAAAACCAACAAACATTTTTTCAAACTCGGGAATGACTTTGGTGAGCATGATAAACGACACGCCTAACGCTACTAGCACTACCATGGCTGGGTAAATCAGTGCTTTGATCACTTTCGCACGGAGTTGTTCATTTTTTTCTCGGTAGGTGGCTAAGCGCTCGAATACTTCTGCTAAGTTACCGGATTGCTCACCTGTTGCGATAAGGTCGGTATAGAGTGGGTCAAAGTGTTCACTTGCAGTGCGCATGGCTTTTGACATGGGCGTACCCGCTTCGACGGCGCGTGTTACGCTCATCAAAATGGATTTCATCTCTGCTTTTTTATGGTTTTCTGAGACCAATTTTAAAGCCTGAACTAAGGGGACACCAGTTATCAACATCGTCGAAATCTGACGGGTAAACACCGTGATGTCTCTGCCTTTCACGCGATGGCTGAGTTTAGTGAGAAACGAGATACTGCTTTTCTTTAACTTCTTGATCTTGATGTGTTGTGCGTCTAGACGCTCGCGTACTTCAATTTCTGTCATCGCGAGGGTTTGTCCAGACGTCTTTTTGCCTGAACTGTTGATGCCTTTCCAGCGGAAGTTTTTAAGTTGTGGTGTAGTGGTTTTCATAGAGGTGACTGCTGATTAAAGGATTAAAAATAAAGTACGCGCTGTAGTTCACTAAAACTTGTGATACCTTGTTTGAGTTTTTCTATGCCCGACATTTGTAACGTGCTCATACCATTTGCGATGGCGAGTTTTTCTAGTTCATGTACCGACGCGCCTTTAATAAGCGCTTCGGAAAGAAATTCATCAAAGCGCATCACTTCATAAATCCCCGTTCGGCCGGAATAACCATGGGTACACTCATTGCATCCATCGGGATTGGCTTTAAAAATGTTGTCGCTTGCTTGAATTCCGAGATGTTGTAGCTGAACGGTAAGCTCTTGTGATTGTTTGCAGTGCGAGCACAGTTTACGGGCTAAGCGCTGGGCAATAATCAAACTAAGAGATGAGGCCAAGTTAAAGCTTTCTACGCCCATGTTTGATAAACGAATAACCGTTTCAGCCGCAGAATTGGTATGCAAGGTTGAAAGTACTAAGTGACCGGTTTGCGATGCTTTTATGGCGATTTCCGCAGTGTCTAAGTCACGAATCTCACCGACCATGACCACATCGGGGTCTTGACGAAGAAAAGAGCGTAACGCCTCTGCGAAGCCAAAGCCGATCTTGGGTTGTACTTGTACTTGGTTAATGCCCGATAAGTTAATTTCTACCGGGTCTTCTGCTGTGGAAATGTTGATTTCTGGCTTATTGAGAATACTCAATCCAGTGTACAGAGAAACGGTTTTTCCGCTCCCGGTTGGGCCTGTCATCAGAATCATGCCTTGTGGGCGACGCAGCGCATCCAAGTACAATTGTTTTTGTTGTTCGCTATAACCAAGCTTGTCGATATCCAGTGACGCAGAGCTGCTGTCGAGCAGTCGTAATACAATTTTCTCTCCGAATAGAGTAGGTAGCGTGGATACACGCATATCAATTGCGGTGTCTTGATTCAACTTGAGCTTAATACGCCCGTCTTGCGGTAAACGTCGCTCTGCAATATCAAGCTTAGAGAGGATTTTGATACGAGCGGATAAGCGGCGGCTTAAGTGGCTTGGTGGCTGCTGTGTTTCGATTAAGATGCCATCACAGCGTAGGCGAACGCGGTACATCTTTTCATAAGGCTCAAAGTGGATATCGGATGCGCCTTTGCGCACAGCGTCCAACAGAATTTGGTTTATGTAACGGCTAACAGGAGATTCGTCTTGGCTCAAGTCTTCAATGTTGTCGATTTCATCTGCGCCCACGTCAACCAGATTGGCTAATTCTTCTTGGTTGATCTCTTTTAATCCAGACTTCTCATGACTCAATGAACGACCATACAAGCGTCGAATTGCCGCGCTGAGTTGACGAAAATCCGCCAAGACCAATTCAACCTGTAACCCTGTCGCAAAACGAAAGTCATCTTCTGTTTGTTGGTTCGTCGGGTCGGCAACGGCTAATAACAAAGTTGAAGGCGTCCGCTGGAGTGGGAGTGCGTTATGTCGAGTGATTAATTCACGTAGACCGAGTTGTTGACAAAGCGAAGCGTACTCATACTGAGATAACTCGGGCTGACTCAAACTAAAGAGAGAACTTAAGTGCTCAGCGAGTTCGCTTGATGTCAATAATCCAGAACTGAGTAAAGCCTCTGGCATCGAAATGCCAGAAGCTTTGACTTGCTCTATTAACGATTCTTCTTGGGAAAAGGTCAGTAACCCTTTTTGGCGAAGAACCGTTGAGAGGTTGGTTATCATTTATATGTTGCTGTACAACTATTTGGACGAGAATCTTCTGGGACATTTTTAGTCGCGCAAGTCCAACCTGTTTTGTTGTTTTTGGCATATTGAACAGAAGCTGTTTTACCTTTCAAGCTACCTTCATCGAATACAAATGTAGCAGTACCGCCACTAGTAGCTGTAGCTAAGGTTATAGTTCCTAGGGCATTCATTTTTTGAGTCCCGCCAACTAATTTCGCATCAGTGGGAAAAGTACCACCATTTTCTTGTTGATACATATCGATATTTGTAAGTAATCCGCGAACAGTGGCAGAAGCTGAAGCTACTTCTGTCTTTTGGACATAGTTTTGATATGCAGGTATTGCGACTGCTGCTAAAACACCAATAATCGCCACCACAATCATCAATTCAATCAGAGTAAAACCCTGCTGTTTTTTCTGTTTACTGTTTTTCATTTTTAACCCTTTCCTAAAAATTAATAATGCTCTTGCATTAGCGAAAGATTATGGAGAGTTAAGGTGGGTTGAAAATGGGGAAGGGATGGGCTCTCGAGTGAGATAAAACTCTTTGGTGAAAAGTTGCATATCGCATGCAGAGTTTTGCGAGTAGTACTATTTTTTGAGTGGATAAAAAGAAAGGGCCAATTGGCCCTTTTTAATGATGAATTACTCACAACTCACTGAGTTAGTTAAAGTAATTGAGATTGTGTTGCTTTTATTATTTGAAGCGCATCGAAAGATCCATCGCTTTTAGATGCTTGGTCAACGCGCCTACCGAAATGTAATCGACACCGGTTTCTGCGTATTCTGCGATGGTCTCTAGCGTAATGTTCCCTGAGTTCTCTAAAGCGGCACGACCTGCGTTAATCGCTACGGCTTCACGCATCATTTCTTTCGTGAAGTTATCTAGCATGATGATGTCGGCACCGGCGTCTATTGCTTGTTTCAACTCTTCTAAGCTTTCCGTTTCTACTTCTACCGGTTTGCCTGGGTTAAGCTCTTTCGCTTTTTGGATGGCTTGAGTGATGCCACCACAAGCAATAATGTGGTTTTCTTTAATGAGGTAAGCATCGAACACACCGATGCGATGGTTAAAGCCACCACCGCAGGTCACGGCGTATTTTAGTGCGCTACGCAGACCAGGAATGGTTTTGCGTGTGTCTAGTAGACGACACTCAGTATGCGCGATTTTTTCAGCGTACTCTGCGGTAACTGTTGCGCAGCCAGACAGCGTTTGGATGAAGTTCATTGCGTTACGTTCACCAGTTAACAAGTCACGAGCAGGGCCTGTCAGCGTACAAAGGGTTTGGTTAGGTTCGACTTTATCGCTGTCCTTTACGTGCCATTCAATGCTGACCTTACCACCGAGCTGTTTAAAAACTTCATCAGCCCATGCTTGACCACAGAACACACCATGCTCGCGAGTAATAATCGTTGCGGTATTAACTGCCTCGGCAGGGATCAAAGATGCAGTAATGTCGTTATCTACGTCGACACTGCCACCTAGATCTTCTTTTAAGGTATCAGTGACAGAGCGAGTGATCTCTAAAGGGAGTTGTTGTTTAAGGTATTCTAGGCGCTCTTGAATGTTGTGTGTGTTCTTCATCGCAAATCTTGTCTTGAAAGGGAGATGGCAACGGATGATACTCTCCGGTGTCAATAATTTCAGCAGTTAATTTGCAAAGTAGAGAGGTTGATATGCGCCCAATTATCGAGAATGGCTGGCTGACACAGGCAAAGCATGTTCCGTCACCATTTTTTGATGCCCGCTCTGATACAAACGACATCTCTCTACTGGTGGTACACAACATCAGTTTGCCTCCTGGGCAGTTTGGTGGACCATATATAGAGGACTTCTTCACTGGCAAGCTAGACCCAAACGCACATCCATTTTTTGAAGTTATTCACAAAATGGGCGTTTCTGCACATTGCTTGATTAAGAGAAACGGCGAGGTTGTTCAATTTGTTTCTTTTCTCGATAGAGCATGGCATGCCGGTCAATCCAGTTTCGCGGGTAGGGAGCGTTGTAATGACTATTCCATTGGTATCGAGCTTGAAGGGACAGAATTTACTGCCTACACAGAAGCGCAATATCAATCACTTGCAGAGATCACTGAGGTGATTATGCAGTCTTATCCTCAAATCACCTCGCCACGAATTACCGGTCATCAATATATTGCGCCCTTGAGAAAAAGCGATCCTGGTCTAAGCTTTGATTGGGTGAAATATAGACAGCTTATACAGCGTTGATTTGTAGCGAAAGTGTAAATTCAAAAAAAGCGAAATAAATAAGGCATACGATCAGGTATGCCTTTTTTTGATACCAGAAATATTAATGATTGTTAAAAGTTAACTACATTTTTACGCTCGTATACGCCGTTTTGGTGAAGAAATAGACTGATAATTTTGTCATTTTCTGTATTTCTTTTCCAAAATTGCTAGCACGTCGACTTCCCATTTGTATGCTTTATGTAATTGGTCATACCAATTCTATTGCTGTTTTAACAGTCGATTGTTATCAGAGTGTTGGAAGTAAGCTCGTTCTATGATTTAGGTCAATTTTCGGCTGGACAGTGGCGTTTTAATTATGTTAATTTCTGCACCAACTTAAAATTGGTATTACCAATTACCTGCAAGAGTAGAAGAACAATAAATTATGGCTTATCAAAGGATTCGTCAGCCAAAACTCTCTGATGTTATAGAACAAGAGTTAGAAAGGTTGATAGTGGAAGGAACATTGTCTCCGGGGCAACAACTGCCTCCAGAGCGAGAACTGGCAAGACAGTTCGATGTGTCTCGTCCTTCAGTCCGAGAAGCCATTCAACGCTTAGAAGCGAAGCGTTTGTTAACTCGTCGCCAAGGTGGCGGAACATTCGTAAGTGAGAATATCTGGAAGAGCTTTTCAGATCCCTTGTTGAATTTGTTGTCTAGTCATTCTGAAACCCAGCTTGATGTGCTTGAGTCTCGTCATGCAATGGAAGGAATTTCAGCTTACTTTGCAGCTTTACGTGGTACCGAAGAAGATTTTGCGCGTATTCAAGGTTGCCTTGAACGCATTAGCCAAGAGCAAGCAAACAACGATATCGAAGCTGAATCTGCGGAAGTGATGCAATTTTTGATCGCTTTGACAGAAGCCGCGCACAACGTGGTTTTGTTGCACATTGTTCGAAGCTTAGCGCCTTTGCTTGAGCAAAATATTCTACAAAATTTTAAATTACTACGTCGCCGCCCAGAAGCGGTCGAGAAAGTCAGTAAACACCGAGCCAATATCGTGGATGCGATTGTTTCTGGTCAGCCTGAAAAGGCGCGAGAAATGTCCCACTCGCACTTGGCTTACATCGAAGAAACATTGTTGGATTTGACTCGAGAAGAGTCTCGACGAGAGCGTTCTCTACGTCGAATTCAGCAGGGTAATGACTCGTAAGAGCGTTACTTAAATAAGTAGATCCAACCAACAGAAGGATAGATCGCCATGTCTGATATGAAGCATGACGTAGATGCACTGGAAACTCAAGAATGGCTACAAGCGCTTGAGTCAGTTGTACGTGAAGAAGGTCTAGAGCGTGCTCAATTCCTATTAGAGCAAGTTCTAGATAAAGCACGTCTAGACGGTGTTGATATGCCAACAGGTATCACAACTAACTACATCAACACGATTCCTGCAGACCAAGAACCAGCATACCCAGGTGACACAACACTTGAGCGTCGTATTCGCTCAATTATTCGTTGGAACGCTATCATGATCGTTCTACGTGCATCTAAGAAAGACCTAGAGCTAGGCGGCCACATGGCGTCTTTCCAGTCTTCTGCTGCATTCTACGAGACATGTTTCAACCACTTCTTCCGTGCGCCAAACGAGAAGGACGGTGGCGACCTAGTTTACTACCAAGGTCACATTTCACCAGGTATCTACTCACGTGCATTCGTTGAAGGTCGTCTAACTGAAGAGCAGCTAGACAACTTCCGTCAAGAAGTAGACGGCAAAGGTATTCCTTCATACCCGCACCCTAAACTGATGCCTGAATTCTGGCAGTTCCCGACAGTATCGATGGGCCTAGGTCCAATCGCTTCTATCTACCAAGCTCGTTTCCTTAAGTACCTAGAAGGCCGTGGTCTTAAAGATACTTCAGAGCAGCGCGTTTACGCGTTCCTAGGTGACGGTGAGATGGATGAGCCAGAATCACGTGGTGCTATCTCTTTCGCTGCGCGTGAGAAACTAGACAACCTATGTTTCCTAATCAACTGTAACCTACAGCGTCTAGATGGCCCTGTAATGGGTAACGGTAAGATCATTCAAGAACTTGAAGGTCTGTTCAAAGGTGCTGGTTGGAACGTAGTGAAAGTAATCTGGGGTAACAACTGGGATTCACTACTAGCTAAAGATACTTCTGGTAAGCTTCTACAGCTTATGAACGAAACGATCGATGGCGACTACCAAACATTCAAATCAAAAGATGGCGCGTACGTACGTGAGCACTTCTTTGGTAAGTACCCAGAGACAGCGGCACTTGTTGCTGACATGACTGATGACGAAATCTTCGCACTTAAGCGTGGTGGTCACGAGTCTTCTAAGCTATACGCGGCATACAAAAACGCGGCAGAAACTAAAGGTCGTCCAACAGTAATCCTAGCTAAGACTGTTAAAGGTTACGGCATGGGTGAAGCGGCTGAAGGTAAGAACATCGCGCACCAAGTTAAGAAGATGGACATGACTCACGTACTACACCTACGTGATCGTCTAGGTCTTCAAGACATCCTAACTGACGAAGCTGTGAAAGAACTTCCGTACCTGAAACTTGAAGAAGGTTCAAAAGAGTACGAATACCTACACGCTCGTCGTAAAGCGCTACACGGCTACACGCCACAGCGTCTACCAAAATTCACTCAAGAATTCATCGTTCCTGAGCTAGAAGAATTCAAGCCACTACTAGAAGAACAGAAGCGTGATATCTCTTCTACTATGGCATTCGTACGTGCGCTAAACGTTCTACTTAAGAACAAGAACATTGGTAAGAACATCGTTCCTATCATTGCTGACGAAGCACGTACATTCGGTATGGAAGGTCTGTTCCGTCAAATCGGTATCTACAACCCGCACGGCCAAACTTACACACCAGAAGACCGTGGCGTTGTTTCTTACTACAAAGAAGCGACTTCAGGTCAGGTTCTACAAGAAGGTATCAACGAGCTAGGTGCTATGTCTTCATGGGTTGCTGCTGCGACTTCATACTCGACAAACGACCTACCAATGATCCCGTTCTACATCTACTACTCAATGTTCGGCTTCCAACGTGTTGGCGACATGGCGTGGATGGCTGGTGACCAACAAGCACGTGGTTTCCTACTAGGTGCAACTGCGGGTCGTACAACGTTGAACGGTGAAGGTCTACAGCACGAAGACGGCCACTCGCACATTTTGGCGGGTACGGTTCCTAACTGTATTTCTTACGACCCAACATTCGCGTACGAAGTAGCAGTAATCATGCAAGACGGTATCCGTCGCATGTACGGTCCAGAACAAGAAAACGTGTTCTACTACCTAACGCTAATGAACGAAAACTACGCAATGCCAGCAATGCCAGAAGGCGCTGAAGAAGGCATCCGTAAAGGTATCTACAAGCTAGAAACTTACACGGGCGACAAAGCGAAAGTTCAGCTAATGAGCTCTGGTACTATCATGAATGAAGTACGTAAAGCAGCTCAAATCCTAAGCGAAGATTACGGTGTTGCTTCTGATGTTTACTCTGTAACGTCATTCAACGAACTAACTCGCGATGGTCAAGATGCAGAGCGTTTCAACATGCTTCACCCAGAAGCGGAAGCAAAAGTACCTTACATCCAAACAGTAATGGGTACTGAGCCTGCTATCGCAGCAACTGACTACATGAAGAACTACGCAGAGCAGGTTCGTGCATACATTCCTGCTGAGTCTTTCAAAGTGCTTGGTACTGATGGCTTCGGTCGTTCAGACAGCCGTGAAAACCTACGTCGTCACTTCGAAGTGAACGCAGGTTACGTAGTAGTAGCAGCGCTAACTGAACTAGCGAAACGTGGCGAAGTTGAGAAATCTGTAGTTGCAGAAGCAATTAAGAAATTCGACATCGACACAGAGAAAACAAACCCGCTATACGCTTAATTAAGAAGGTAGATAAGAAATGGCAATCGAAATTAATGTACCAGACATCGGTGCGGATGAGGTTGAAGTTACTGAGATTCTTGTAAGCGTTGGCGACAAGGTTGAAGAAGAGCAGTCTCTGATCACAGTTGAAGGCGATAAAGCTTCTATGGAAGTTCCTGCTTCTCAAGCGGGTATCGTTAAAGAAATCAAAGTTGCAGAAGGCGACAAGGTTTCTACTGGTTCTCTAATCATGATTTTCGAAGCAGAGGCGGCCGGCGCTCCGGGTGCAGCTGACGCTGCACCTGCTCCTGCGGCAGAAGCAGCTCCAGCAGCAGCTCCAGCTCCAGCAGCAGCGGCAGAACTAAAAGAAGTTCACGTACCAGACATCGGTGGTGATGAAGTAGAAGTTACTGAAATCATGGTTGCCGTTGGAGACAGCATCGAAGAAGAGCAATCTCTTCTAACTGTTGAAGGCGACAAAGCTTCTATGGAAGTTCCAGCGCCATTCGCAGGTACGCTAAAAGAGATCAAAGTTGCAGCAGGCGATAAAGTATCGACTGGCTCACTTATCATGGTGTTCGAAACAGCAGGTTCAGGCGCTCCAGCAGCACCAGCGGCAGCTGAAGCTCCTGCGGCAGCAGTTCCAGCAGCGTCTGCGGCAAAAGAAGTGAACGTTCCAGATATCGGCGGCGACGAAGTTGAAGTTACTGAGATCATGGTTGCCGTTGGCGACACAGTGGAAGAAGAGCAGTCTCTAATCACTGTTGAAGGTGACAAAGCTTCTATGGAAGTTCCTGCACCATTCGCTGGTACAGTGAAAGAAATCAAGATTGCAGCTGGCGACAAAGTGTCTACTGGCTCACTAATCATGGTATTCGAAGTGGCGGGCGCAGCACCTGCTCCTGCAGCAGTCGAGTCGTCGAACCGTCCAGCTCAAGCGGCAGCACCTGCAGCTCCAGCTCCTAAAGCAGAAGCTCCAGCGGCAGCAGCTCCAGCAGCGACTGGCGACTTCAAAGAGAACGACGAGTACGCTCACGCGTCTCCAGTTGTTCGTCGTCTAGCGCGTGAATTTGGCGTTAATCTTTCTAAGGTTAAAGGTTCTGGTCGTAAGAGCCGTATCCTAAAAGAAGACGTTCAAGCTTACGTGAAAGATGCACTTAAGCGTCTTGAGTCTGGTGCAGCAGCATCTGGCAAAGGTGATGGCGCGGCTCTTGGTCTACTACCATGGCCAAAAGTGGACTTCAGCAAGTTCGGTGAAACAGAAGTACAACCGCTATCTCGCATTAAGAAGATTTCTGGTGCTAACCTACACCGTAACTGGGTAATGATCCCGCACGTTACACAGTGGGATAACGCAGACATCACGGCTCTTGAAGCATTCCGTAAAGAGCAAAACGCGATTGAAGCGAAGAAAGACACTGGCATGAAGATCACGCCACTTGTGTTCATCATGAAAGCGGTAGCTAAAGCGCTTGAAGCGTTCCCAGCGTTCAACTCTTCTCTATCAGAAGACGGTGAGAGCCTAATTCTGAAGAAATACGTGAATGTTGGTATCGCGGTAGATACACCAAACGGTCTAGTTGTTCCTGTATTTAAAGACGTGAACAAGAAAGGCATCTACGAGCTATCTGAAGAGCTAATGGCTGTTTCTAAGAAAGCACGTGCAGGCAAGCTAACTGCTGCTGACATGCAAGGTGGCTGTTTCACTATCTCTAGCCTAGGCGGTATCGGCGGTACGGCGTTTACTCCAATCGTAAACGCGCCAGAAGTTGGTATCCTAGGTGTGTCTAAGTCAGAAATGAAACCGGTATGGAACGGTAAAGAGTTCGAACCGCGTCTACAACTTCCACTATCTCTATCATACGACCACCGTGTGATCGATGGTGCTGAAGGTGCGCGCTTCATCACTTACCTAAACTCATGTCTATCTGACATTCGTCGTCTAGTTCTGTAATAGAAATTAGATGAATGAGAGGCGGCAACTTAGCCGCCTCTGCTAATCATAATTACCGACAATTTGGTTATCAGCCTTGCTTCGTTCAGGGTTTTCACAATCGAATTGTTGTCTAGCTCACAGGCTAAATTGATTTACTTTTCACACCATTAACATCTCTGTAAACTGTTAGCGGTCTGAAAATAACTGTTTAAAACAAATCTCTCTTAAACATAAAAAATCGATACCCACTCAGCCTGTTAGGGATAATGACTACAAGAGGTCAAAATGAGCAAAGAAATTAAAGCCCAAGTTGTTGTACTTGGTTCTGGTCCTGCTGGTTACTCCGCTGCATTCCGTTGTGCGGACTTAGGTCTTGAAACTGTACTAGTTGAACGTTACAGTACGCTTGGCGGTGTATGTCTGAACGTGGGTTGTATCCCATCTAAAGCACTGCTTCACGTTTCTAAAGTAATTGAGGAAGCGAAAGCGATGGCTGACCACGGCGTTGTGTTCGGTGAGCCTCAAACAGACATCAGCAAAATCCGCATCTGGAAAGAAAAAGTTGTTAACCAACTAACTGGCGGCCTAAGCGGCATGGCTAAGATGCGTAACGTTACAGTAGTTAACGGTTACGGTAAGTTCACTGGCCCTAACTCTATCCTTGTAGAAGGCGAAGGTGAGCCAACAGTTGTTAACTTTGACAATGCAATCGTTGCGGCTGGTTCTCGTCCAATCAAACTGCCATTTATCCCGCATGAAGACCCACGTATTTGGGACTCTACTGACGCTCTTGAACTAAAAGAAGTGCCAGAAAAACTGCTTATCATGGGTGGTGGTATCATCGGTCTAGAAATGGGTACGGTTTACCACTCTCTAGGTTCTAAAGTTGAAGTTGTTGAAATGTTTGACCAGGTAATTCCTGCAGCAGACAAAGATATCGTGAAAGTATTTACTAAGCGTATCAAAGACAAGTTCAAGCTAATGCTAGAAACGAAAGTAACAGCAGTTGAAGCAAAAGAAGACGGTATCTACGTTTCAATGGAAGGCAAGAAAGCGCCAGCTGAAGCTGAGCGTTACGATGCGGTTCTAGTTGCTATCGGTCGTGTACCAAATGGTAAGCTAATCGACGGTGAAAAAGCGGGTCTAGAAATTGACGAGCGTGGCTTCATCAACGTTGATAAGCAAATGCGTACTAACGTTCCTCACATCTTCGCGATCGGTGATATCGTTGGTCAACCAATGCTTGCTCACAAAGGTGTGCATGAAGGTCACGTAGCTGCTGAAGTTATCTCTGGTAAGAAGCACTACTTCGACCCTAAAGTTATCCCTTCAATCGCGTACACTGAGCCAGAAGTAGCTTGGGTTGGTAAGACTGAAAAAGAAGCGAAAGAAGAAGGCATCAAGTACGAAGTGGCAACATTCCCTTGGGCTGCATCAGGTCGTGCAATCGCATCTGACTGTGCAGACGGTATGACTAAGCTAATCTTCGACAAAGAAACTCATCGCGTAATCGGTGGTGCTATCGTTGGTACTAACGGTGGTGAACTACTTGGTGAAATCGGCCTTGCAATTGAGATGGGCTGTGATGCAGAAGATATCGCTCTGACTATCCACGCTCACCCAACTCTACACGAGTCTGTAGGTCTAGCTGCTGAAGTATTTGAAGGTTCAATCACTGACCTGCCAAACAAAAAAGCAGTTAAGAAGAAGTAAGCTTTTTCTGACTGAATGATAGAAGCCGCTGCATTGCAGCGGTTTTTTTATGCTTGTTAGTTAGGAATATAAATGTGTTCTTAGCTGACAGAAGACAATAAAAAGCCCACCAAACGGTGGGCTGACATATATTGCGAGCTAAGCTTTAGTGTTCACGGTTGTAAATGCAAAGCATATCTAAGTATGAATTCACTAGGTGTTTCAGCTCCGCTTCACCCTTAGCGCGGTTCGCTTGGACAAACAGTGAGTAACAAATACCGTGGAACAGGTTTGCCAAGTGTTCTGAATCGTGCTGGTCACACACTTCGCCACGTTCAATTGCTTTAATGAACATGTTTTGTACCAGCAACTGGTTAGTACGGTTAGTTGAAACAAACAATGGCCATACTTCGTCACGTGTTGAAGCACTCCACTCGAACCATACTTTTAGCCAGTGACAATCTTGGCTGACAAGCTCGATCATCGCATTAGTAATATTGGCGATGTTTTCACGTGCGTGTAAGTCTAAGTCAATGTTATCCGATAGGAAGTTCGAGAACTGACGTACGACGTGGTTGAGTACTTCATCCACCAAGTCTTCACGAGTCGGGAAGTAGTTAAAAACGGTCGCCACAGAAACTTGAGCAATTTCTGCGATATCTGCATGACCACCACGACCGATGCCGCGGCGCGCAAACACTTCCAATGCGATTTCCATTAACTGTTGCTTACGCTTAATCGGGGAAAGCCTAGTTCTAGGTCTCTTTGCAATTGAGTCCATATCCATTTTCCTTGCCATTTGAGTTGATATTGGGGGTAACCCCCTAATTGATTATTTTAATAGTTGCTTAAAGCAGTGATGAGTGTAATGGTGCATATCAACAAGGTCAACATCTGTAGAACAATTTATATACAGTAATGTCATTATTATTGATAAAATTAGCTATGAACTTTATAAAACTAAGACCTTCTTCCAAGATTTTTTGGCAACAGGATGTGACTTTCAACCCAATGAACGTGGTGATACACTACACGCCGTAAGATTAGGTGATCGTTTGCGTGCGACTTACCTCAACCCACAAATTAGATTGAGCACAGTATGAAACATACAATAGAAGTCATGATTTCTGAGCAAGAAGTTCAGGAACGAGTTCGTGAATTAGGCAAACAAATTACAGAGCGTTATCAAGGTAGTGAAGATCTTGTGTTGGTAGGCTTATTGCGTGGCTCATTTGTATTTATGGCAGACTTGGCACGTGCTATCGAACTGACTCACCAAGTTGATTTTATGACAGCGTCAAGCTACGGCAACACAATGGAAAGTTCACGTGACGTTCGTATCTTGAAAGATTTGGATGATGACATCAAAGGCAAAGACATTTTGCTTGTTGAAGACATCATTGATACAGGTAACACACTAAATAAAATCCGTGAGATCTTATCGCTGCGTGAGCCGAAGTCTATCGCGATTTGTACGCTCCTAGATAAACCATCTCGTCGTGAAGTGAATGTTCCTGTGGATTGGATTGGTTTTGAAATCCCAGATGAGTTTGTCGTTGGTGTGGGTATTGATTACGCGCAGAAATACCGCCACTTACCATACATCGGTAAAGTTGTACCTCAAGAATAATCATTGAGAGCAGCATTAAAAATATAAAAAACGCCCATCTCAGATGGGCGTTTTTTGTTCAACTCTTAGATGTAGCTTAGCGACAAAGCAGCTTGTTGTCTGTATTTAGAATCGTCGAAAGGGCTTTCTGATAAGACGCTTCTACGGTTTCCTTAGAGTTAGAACGAATGCCTAAGTACTCTAAACGACCATCTTCAATGCCGTATACCACGCCATGAATTTCAACATCTTGCCCACGCTCCCAAGCGTTTTGCAGGATGGTTGAGTTACCCAAGTTGTACACTTGCTCTGCAACATTAAGCTCACCTAGTTTATCCGCTCGATCTTGCTTCGGCATTTGATCTAGGTAAGTGCGGTGTTTGAAATAGATATCTCTTATATGTAACAGCCAATTATTAATAAGACCTAGCTTAGGGTTATCAATGGCAGCGTTTACGCCACCACAGCCATAGTGTCCACAGACAATGATGTGCTTAACCTTAAGAACGTCTACGGCGTATTGAACGACGGACAGACAGTTGAGATCAGTATGGATGACTTGGTTTGCAACATTCCGATGAACGAATAGTTCACCCGAGTATAGTCCGGTTAGTCGCTCGGCAGGGACACGGCTATCAGAACAGCCAATCCAAAGAAAATCGGGCTTTTGACCCTCTGCGAGTTTTGCGAAGTATTCAGGTCGATCAGATTTGATCTCTTGAGACCATTTTGAATTATTTTCAAATAACTGTTTAATTTCCGGCATCTTGCAAACTACTTCCCTTAAAAGACAAAAGCGCTGCCGCTTATAT
>NZ_WXWT01000386.1:0-15310 GCF_009904725.1 Vibrio sp. V43_P6S15P86 | reverse complement strand
TTACTTGTGTGATGGGAATGAACTCGTGATTTGTGTCTGCTATTTATGCTTGTTAGATCTTGTTGTTGGGACCACGTCGGTTTTTTTTTTCAAGCAGACTTAGATGTGTATCAGGGACAGTTCGTGGTCCTTATAGTGATGAAGCCTACCAACCATTCCTATATTTATAACTCTTTTTTTTTCTAGTTCCTTATATAATTTGGGTTGTCTAGAGAATCTATGAAGATCTACACCATTGAATATTACTTCATAGCGGTCTTTGTATGTAGGTATGAATTTAACTAATGCTTCTTGAACCTTGTGAGTAATGCAAATAGTTTTGTCATTATTCATATAAAGAAGGTGCTCCATAAACTTCAATAACGGATAGTCCCTGCGTCGGTTAGTTGTATTATGTTCTGTTTGTATTCTCCTTTTTCCAAAGGAAAATAGAGCGAGGTATATAGAAGGAAATAAATGACTATGTACTAAATCGGGCCATTGAAGTATTTTCCATTTTTCAATTAGAGACAATGACTTCCAAACATAGCACTTCACTTCACTTTCTTTCAGTTTGTCCTCGAAATCATTGTCTGGATTAAGAATGAGAACTCGTATTTTATATTGAGGCATATGTTGGACTACTAGATCTACAAGAAAGCGCTGCGCTCCACCATTACTCGATAAATCATTAATTATATGTAGTATTTTCATTTAAATATTTGTCCTTGAGTGATAGGATTTCAGAGTTTGAAAAGAAATGTTGTGCTAATTTTGATGAGAACATTTCTTCAACGTACTCGGGTGTAGGTTGAAATTGCGTTTTGAATTCTTTCATTAGTGGCGAGTACCATTTGTTGTCTGACTGATTTTCATAAACAACATCCACGGGGTAACCTAAAAAGCCTTCAACTGCGGAGTTAGCCTGCTTTAGCTTGTCACTTCGAATGACCAACAGTGAAAAGTTATTGTTATGGTATGTCTGATAGCCTACTTCGTGATTAAAAGGTTCGTTAAACACATCAATCCCTGTTAGTTGTTTGATCTCGTTGTCAAACCACTGCAGCGCATATTGATGATTCATGTGCTTATCAAATGCCTCTTGGAGTAATTGCGGTCGTTCGGTACGTATTGCGCTGTCATCTTTTAGATATTTGTCCGCCATCCAAAACGGAAGTGCTTGAAAGAACATTGAAACATTTCGTCCGATCGGTTCACGCACCAGCGAGATAATTCGAACTTTTTTCTTGCGCTTTAACATACGGCTCATCGCTATGCGCTTGAGTCGTCGCTTTAACGCATTGATCTGAGGTTTATGCAATTGCGCCCTTACAGGGGATATCTGTTTTTGCGCATCGACAGTCATAAGATCGTGCAAGTGAATCGAGTTAGGAATGGAATGTTCTAATGCACTCGAACCTACTTTGCCCATTTGATAGATCAATACCGGTTGTTCTTGGCTTTTCAACGTTTGGTACCAAGATGCGTTTGAGTTAGTAGGCGTATTTCTGGACATAAAGCGTTTCTCCTTCCTTAGTCTTGGCTTGTGTGATTAAGACGCCAAGAGATGGAACTGAGTGTTGTATTTGTTTAGATAACGCAAGGTTAACCAGTGATGATTTTGTCGATTCTGAGCGAATGACGGTAATCAGACCATTGGCATACTGACCAAGAATAAGTGCATCACTCACTGACAGTAGGGGCGGTGTATCGATAATGATCCGGTCATACTTATTTTGAAAATGTTCGAGCAACTTTTTAAAGCGATCAGAAGCTAGCAGTTCCTGTGGGTTTGGCGGAATTAGACCGGCCGATAATACATCTAAGTTGGCTTCTTCTATATGTGTAACACAATCTTTGATTGGCGTATCCATAGTCAGGATATGCGTTAAGCCAGGGCTTGATTCAGCAATACCAAACCGTTTTGCGATGGAAGGTCGGCGTAAATCGCAGTCGATGATCAATACCTTTTCCATTTTTGAAAACGACACCGCCATATTAATACTGGTCGATGTTTTTCCTTCTTCTGGAATGGCAGAAGTAAAGGGCAATATCTTTTGCTTAGTGTTGGTTAGTCTGAGCAGAAGCGAGGTTCTGACGGAGCGACAAGCTTCACTAAATAGCTTTTCTTCATCATCTAAATACGCGGTATAACTGACGCCGTTTTTACGCAAATTGCGTTTTTTGACCATCGGAATCACGCCTAAACACGTAACACCAAGTTTTTCCTGCACATCGGCTGTGCTTCGGATAACTTCTCGCATCGTTTCTAAGATGATGACCAGAGCGCAAGCAATGGCAAAGCCAAAAAAGGTGGCAATCAGTACCAGTTTGATTCGTTGTGGTGCCACCGGGAATAGAGGAATGATGGCTTTGTCAGTAAAGCGAGCGGTGACATTCTTGTAGTCGCTGGTGGCGTTGGTCTCTTTCTCACGATTTAAGAACGCTTCATAGAGTGCCTTATTGGATTCAACCTCGCGTTTTAACTGCTCGTAACGCGCTTTTTGTGACCCTAACGATTGGAAATCGGCCTTTTTGTTATCGAGTTCTGCTCTAAGCATGTCCTCTTGCGCTTTTGCAGCAAGAAGGTCTTGTTGCTTGCTGAAGGAAATGTCACGAATGAGTTGCTGGGTTCTTGATTGAATTTCAGCAAGCTGCGCTTTCGCCTGAATCATTCGGTCATGCTTGGGGCCGTAGCGCTGTGTCAGCTCAGAAAGATTTTTGGCTGCCTGGGCTTCCGATAATTTTAGGTCGCGGATCTGCGCTTGATTAGCGAATTCATCAATTGACAGCAAGCTGTCTAAACTTTGTGAAGATTTACGTCTTAACAGTTGGATTAACGTCTGCGCTTCAATGCGCTTATTAACAGCGACATTTAGCTTGCGAGTGAGTTCTTCTAGCTCATTTGCGTAAATTTCATCAATACCGTTTATATCGATCAACCCTTCTTTTAACAAGAACTCTTGCAGCGCTTGCTCAGAGTTGCGTAATCGCTCCTCCAATTTTTGTGAGTTATTTGTCAACCAAGTGGCCGCATTTTGTGTAACGACCAATTTGGCTTCAAAATTTGCGTCAATGTAGGCTTGGCCGACCGCGTTAGCGATTGTCGTAGCAAGCCTAGGGTCGGTAGAACGAAAGCGAATTCTGACTAATTGGGTGTTACGTACTGGTTCTATATCGAGTTTACTTCTGAAAGCTTGAAGCGCTTGATAATAGGACTCTGAAAACTGGGCAGTTTCTTTTGGGCTTGGAGCGACATTCAGTAGGTCTTGAACAAAAGGGATCGACTTTATTTGGTCTATCTTTTGATTTAATCCACCTGAGCGTGTGAACTCCGGTAGTTGAGTTAGGTTCAGCTCTCTAATGACCTTATCTGCAATATGATTCGATTTTAAAATGGCGATTTGCGTTTGAAAGTACTCTTTTTTTGTCGTGTCGACGCCATATACTTCCTCGATTGAAAGGGCGCTTTTTTGCTCTTCTTGGATGAGTAGCGTTGCTGTAGCTTGGTATATCGATGCTTTGGAGTAGATATACCAAGTACAAGTTAATGAAAACAGAAGCGTGAAAGCTGCGATGCTTAGCCAATTCTTTTTAATCGCTTTAAAGTGATGACCAAAACGAATCAGTTCTACTTTGTTCATCTGGAGATTATTTGGATGAGTCCCGTTCATTTGATTCCCTGTCACTTAAAAGAAGCTCTGGTCGATAAATACAATGTCACCAGGCTCAACGTTGCGGTGCATACTGACACCCTCTATCGTTTGACCCGTTTTATGTTTGGTGAGGTTAATGCCTTTGCGTGAGGCTCGGTCGGTCAAGCCACCAGCTAAAGCGATGGCCTTTTCGATAGTTAATCCTGGTCGATATTCAAATCCACCTGGTTTCCTGACTTCGCCATTGACGTAAAACAGACGAAAGTTATTGATGGTGACCATCACTTTTGGGTTGATGAGATAATCGCCTTTTAAGCCCGTTTCTATTTCGTACTTGAGTTGTTTCGGTGTTTTTTTGATTGCTTTGATTCGGCCAAGGTAGGGGTAATCAAAATAGCCATCTGACGTTATTAGAATATTTTTAATCGTAAGATCTTCTTCACCATAGACCTGCACGGAAATGGTATCGCCCGTGTCGAGTAAGTAATCTTCTTCGTTTGAGTCAGCGTTTACCAAGGTGCTAAATAGCAGTAACGCGACGCTCATGAATGTGATGAATGACTTCATTAATAATCCTTGTTACAGAGAAAACTGTGCGCTTAAAGTCCAAATGTTCTGTTCGAAGCTATAACCTGGTCGGTTAGAGGTTTTATCTTGGTATTGCCAGTCGGCTTGCAGCTGTATCCAGCGTTTAATTTGATAATCGATACCAAAAGATAGGGTGTAGCGATCGTCGTTTCTGGTGATCCCCGTATAGTCATCTTGTTGATAAATAGCACCTAAGCGAGTTGCAAGGTAACTATTCCAATCGTGCTTGAGGTTCAGTCGATAACGAGTTTGTAGGTTGTAATCACCATCTTGATCTGGGTTAACTGCCGCTTGAGTGGTTTTCACGCTGACTAGAGTTTGTTCTTGAGGCAGCCATTCAAAGCCGATATCCCAACTGAAGCCTTTAAATGTCTCTCGTTGAGCGCTGTCAAAATCTTTGATTTGATAACCGAGTCGAGCGATGCCTTTGGTTTTTCCCGTTACTTCCCATTCGGCACCGGTGTAATAGAAACTGGTGTTGTTATCTTTGGATGGTTGCGCAGAATTTCGGTGCTGATAGTCGGTTACTAGTTGTTTTGTCCCAACCAACCAATAGGTTCTTGGCGTCGCCCTTAAATAGAATTCCAAGTGTGCATTAGGGGCTCGAAAATCGTTGTATTTTGTTTTAGCGTTTGTGCGCCCAGGTAAGCCGTCACGGTAATTTTGATAGGTTTTATCACTGTAGCCTAAACCGAATTCGAGTCTGCCTTTTGCACCGTTAGAGCCAAAGACATAATTGGTTTTGATATCGTTACGGTTGAACTCAATTGGTGAGTCTATTGCGCTACCATTACCTTCGGTAATATCTTCCCCTCTAATTTCATGCTGGGCGCGAAAACGATAATCAACCACTAAACGATGACGATGATTGAACTCAAAAAAGTTGGAAAACTGAAAGGTATGATCGTCGAAGTCGTTGCGGTCATCGGATGAAAAACCTGCTTTCAACTTGTATAAAATATCTGCGCGATAGCGATTCCTTTCTATACGTGCTAATAAGCTTGGCTCTATACCCCAAATATTGACCGATTCTACATTGCCGGATTCTTCCGCTTTGTTGATGTTGTCATCGCCCTCGTAGAAAGTTCTTACGAGGGGAATAAACTCAATGCCAGACTCGGTTTGGTAAGCCATCGGTTCTGCGAGTAAGCCAGTTGAAAACAGACTCAATGCTATTGCCATTGTCAGTTTCTTCATAATCTCAACCTTAGTAAGCGTTAGCACCAGTGAACCCTTTGAAAACGGTCATGAAGATGATTTTGATGTCCATCCAAACCGACCAGTGGTGGATGTAATCCAAATCAAACTCGACTCTCTTTTCCATTTTTTCTAAGGTGTCTGTTTCGCCGCGATAGCCATTAATTTGCGCCCAGCCAGTAATGCCCGGTTTTACTTTGTGACGTAGCATGTAGCGGTCAACAATCTGGCGATACTCTTCATTGTGTGCCACGGCATGAGGACGTGGACCAACAATAGACATGGTCCCTTGCAGTACATTGATAAATTGAGGCAGTTCGTCCAAAGAGGTGCGACGCAGAAAACCACCAAAAGGCGTAATGCGTGGGTCGTTCTTTGTCGCCTGTTTCACGTGAGGGCCTTGATCCATAGTGGTCATTGAACGGAATTTCCATACTTCAATCTTGCGTCCATCGAGGCCGTAACGATGCTGTTTAAAAATGACCGGACCTTTAGAGGTCAGCTTAATGCCAATCGCAATGGTGAGCAGGACTGGAGATATCAAGGCTAAAATAATGCTCGAAAACAAGATGTCTTCAAACCGTTTTACCCAGGAAGAAATTCCAGCAAATGGCGTATCAAATACGCTGAGCGTTTGAACTTGGCCGATTTGCGCCCAACGAGAATGCAAAAGGTTATAGGTAAAGAAGTCAGGAATCAGATACGTATTTGCGGTGGTGTCTGAGAATTGGTTAAGAAGCGATGCAATACGTTCTTTTGCGTGCATTGGCATTGCGATATAGACGTAATCCACTTCCCCTTTCTTGGCTCGCTCAAGAGCGTGGTCAACTGCCCCTTTAATAGGGTAAGCAGAATTTGGCAATCTGTCGGAAGAACGCTCATCGTAAAAGCCATCAAAAAGTACACCGTGTTCAGTGTGGTTTTGAATTTCGTTAGCAAGGGTAATGCCGTGAGGAGTTTGGCCGATGATTATTGCAGTACGAGTGTTGAATCCTTTTTTTCTTAAATAGGCTAATCCGGTACGGAATGTCACTCGCCATGCCAAAAGTAGAGCGGGCGTAATCACAAACCACAATGCCAGAATAGTGTTATCAAATAAGTCATAGACTTCCGAAAAATACAGAACAATAAAGATAAGCGCGGAAGTTACTGCCCAGGCAACACAGACAATAATCATCTGCTCTTTAAACGAACTGGTTCGCCAAGAGCGGTACAGATTGCCGCTTTCTGCCATAAATAGAAAGGAGATGCCTCCAACAAAAGCCAGTATGACGTAATCTTTTCCCATCGAAGTATTCATGTCTTTGAACACTAAAAGCAGCATAAAAGAGACGATGACAGCAAGATCTGAGATGCGATATAAAAAAGCGAACTCCATCTCGTGAGAGCGGATAAGTCCTTTTTGTTTCATGACTCAGTTTCCCTTCTTACACGCTACCGCCCTTGGGTGTCTCCCCCAATTGCCGTGTCGTGAGCGTTATTAGTAGTTGGTGAACAGAGCATTCTGTTGAATGCTTCTGAGTTTTTTGTCACGTGTAATTTCGTTGATAAGTGTAAAAATTTGCGTTGTTGAGGTAAGTGGAAATAAGAATGAAATTTAGACCTTTGGCTAAGTTTGGCGGGTTAGGAAAAAGCTGGTACTTACTCATGAGGGATGAGGAAAAGTATTAAAAATGAAGTATCAGTACAAAGACAATGGTTTATGTGAAGGTAGAAGAAACGGGTGATCTTATTGGTTAACGATTAATGATTTAGTATCGAATTACTGATATTTATTAGGATAAAAAAATCCCTCTCAAGTGAGAGGGAATTTTTGTGAGTAAGGACGAATGAATTATTCGACTTCCACGCCGTTTTCTTTGTATAGGCGGCGACATGCACGACCATCACTGTGAAACAGGTGACAACGGTGTGCTGGAATACCAATCTCGATTTTATCGCCGGTATCGACCGCGAGCGTGTCAGGCTGACGGAAAATAACGTCGGCGTCTGCGCCTTCTAGGTTTAGGTATACTTGAGTTTCGTTACCTAGCTTCTCTACAATCATTACTTCACCGTGAATGCTTGCATCAGCTTCAGAAGCGGATAATAGGTGCTCAGGGCGAATGCCTAAAGACATGCGGTCGCCACGGTTAACCGTCGTGCCATCCACTGGAATCCAGAAAGATACGCCATTAGATAGTTGAACTTTGACGCGCTCTGCTTCTACTTCATCAATGAATACGCTCATGAAGTTCATTTTCGGAGAACCGATAAAGCCTGCTACAAAGCGGTTTTGTGGGTAATGGTAAAGCTCAAGCGGCTTACCAACTTGCGATACATAACCGCCGTCTAGTACAACGATTTTATCTGCCATTGTCATTGCTTCTACCTGATCGTGCGTTACGTAGATCATGGTACAACCAAGTTGACGTTGTAGCTTAGTGATTTGGGCACGCATGTTTACACGCAGTGCGGCATCCAAGTTTGATAGTGGTTCATCTAGAAGGAATACATTAGGTTGCGATACCAGTGTTCGACCGATAGCCACACGTTGACGCTGACCACCTGAAAGCGCTTTTGGTTGGCGTTCAAGTAAGTGACCCAGTTGTAGAATTTCTGCAGCCTGTTCAACACGTTTGTCGATTTCTGCTTTGTCTGCTTTTGCTAATTTTAAGCCAAATGACATGTTGTCATATAAGTTAAGGTGTGGGTAAAGAGCGTAAGACTGGAATACCATACCAACACCACGTTTGGATGGTTCGACGTCATTCATGCGCTGGTCACCAATATACAAATCACCTGAAGTAATGTCTTCAAGACCGGCAATACAACGTAAAAGGGTAGATTTACCACAACCTGATGGACCTACGAAAACAACAAATTCACCTTCGTTGATTGTTAGGTCTACGTTCTTAGAAATCAGTACGTCGCCATACGCTTTACAAACATTTTTTAACGTGACACTCGCCATGTAGCTCGTCCTCGATCAATTTTTTATTATTCACCGCTCATCATTATATGAATTATCTAGCGAGCAGTAACAGTAGGAATCGGTAAGTTATTGCGGTTGGTAAGAAAAGTAGGGTAGCACTTCAATAAAATGTCCTGAATAGAAGTGCTACCCATCATAGCCAAGTACGAGTTTCTCTCCCCCACATTATTCGTGTTGTCTCCCCCGTGAAATAATTACCACAAACAACACCAATAATGACATTCCACTCGTCTGGCAATGCAAAACCAGCAAATCTTTTTCCTAATACGTAGGCACTGCTGGGAAAGGGTTCTTACCATCCACTCTTGGATGACTGAAGTTTGTAAGATTGTGCGAGGTGCGACATCCTCCTAATAGAAATAATTGTAGGGGGAGTAGGTAGGGAGGAGTAAAAAAGGAGGAGGAATAAAGCAGTTGGTCGGAAATCACATTATTGCACCACCTAAAGTTGAAACCGATCACAGGAAGTATCCGTTTTGTGATTTGAGTCTCTTACCCTTGGCGATTTAGATCACGAAAATACGTCATAATTGTAAGGGCGTAGGGATTAGGAGGATGAGACATATTGGATTATTTCAGATGATATATGTCGAAATACGGCTGAACCTCAATGGACTAGCCCTACATCAAAAATATAAAAAGGATACGAACATGAAAAAGTTAAGCGCTGTAGCACTAGGTACTCTTGTTGCTTTGGGTTCTTTTGGTGCTAATGCTGCCATCGAAGAAGGACAACTTACTATCTGGATCAACGGCGACAAAGGTTACAACGGCCTTGCTGAAGTTGGTAAAAAATTCGAAGAAGACACTGGCATTAAAGTGACAGTGGCTCACCCAGATGGCCTTCAAGACAAATTCCCTCAAACTGCAGCGACTGGTGACGGTCCTGACATCGTATTCTGGGCTCACGACCGTTTCGGTGGTTACGCAGAAGCTGGCCTGCTAGCAGAAATTAAACCTTCTAAGAACATTCAAGAAGGTATTGTTGATTTCGCTTGGGATGCTGTACGTTACGACGGCAAATTGATCGGCTACCCAGTTGCGGTTGAGTCTCTATCTCTAATCTACAACAAAGACCTAGTTCCAAACCCACCGAAGTCTTGGGAAGAAGTTGCAGCGCTAGATGCAAAACTTAAAAAAGACGGCAAGTCTGCAATCATGTGGAACCTAAAAGAACCGTACTTCACTTGGCCACTAATGGCTGCTGATGGCGGCTACGCGTTCAAATACACTTCTGAAGGCTACGATGTTAAAGACGCTGGTATCGCGAAAGAAGGCGTTAAAGACGCAATGAGCTTCGTAAAAGGCTTGGTAGACAAAGGCGTGATTTCTGCGGATATGGACTACTCAGTATCTGAGTCTGCATTCAACCAAGGCAAGACCGCGATGACGATCAACGGTCCATGGTCTTGGGGCAACATCGAGAAGTCTGGCGTTAACTACGGCGTGACTACGCTACCTAAGTTCCAAGGTCAATCTTCTAAGCCATTCGTTGGTGTTCTAACGGCTGGTATCAGCACTGCGTCTCCAAACAAAGACCTAGCGGTTGAGTTCATTGAGAACTACCTACTAACAAACGACGGCCTACGTATGGTTAACAACGATAAGCCTCTAGGTGCGGTAGCGCTTAACTCGTTCCAACGTGAACTAGATTCAGATACTCGTATCGCTGCGACTATGGATAACGCGATGAACGGCGAAATTATGCCAAACATTCCTCAAATGAACGCATTCTGGGGCGCGGCTAAGAACGCAATCATCAACGTAGTTGATGGTCGTCAAACTGTCGATGCAGCATTGGCAGACGCAGAAAAACAAATGACTAAATAATTAAGTAAGACCTTTTTAAGGAGGGGGCAACTCCTCCTTACTTTTCTATATTTATTCTATATTCGCTAGCAGGTTCCCTATGCAGTCAGTTCAAGGTACAAATGCTATGACAGCACCAGAAGCCAGCCTTCCGAGCAGCAAAAAAGTGTTCATGAAATGGTCACTTTTAGGCACAGTCGGCATTATCAATGGCTACGCAACAATCCTTATGTATTCACGCGGTGAGATTGCGTTTGCACTACTTACGATCATTCTTACCGCTTTAGCGTTGTTCATCTTTGGTAGTAAAAAGACGTACGCACACCGTTACATCTACCCTGGTATCGCAGGGATGATCCTTTTCATTCTTTTCCCTCTGGCGTACACCATAGGTTTGGCGTTTACCAACTACAGCGCGAAAAACCAACTCTCTTTTGATCGTGCGCAGAGCGTACTTTTGGACAGAACTTATCAAAGTGGTGATAGCTACCCGTTCACTTTATATAAAACGGATCAAGGACATCAGCTTGTGGTTGAAAAAGATGGTGAGCTACTTGCTACGCCCACTTTTCAACTAGATAGCCTTTCAGCATCGGATCTTGACCTGTCGCCAATTGAAGAAGCTATGGGCGAGAAAGAATCAATCAAGACGATTGTTAAGAGCCGTAATACGTTGAGCAGTGTTGATTTGCATCTGCCGAGCGGTGAAGACATCCGCATGAGCGGGTTACGTAAGTTTGCGGCAGTTGTGCCTTTGTACACGCTGCAAGAAGACGGCGAAACGCTTTACAACAATCGTACTGAAGAGACGTTACGTCCAAATATGGAAGTAGGTTACTACCAACCTGTCGATGAAAACGGTCAGTTTGTTGGTAGCACAGTGTCTCCTGGCTTTGTGGTGAACATTGGCACACACAACTTTGAGCGTGTGTGGAAAGATGATGGCATCAAAGAGCCGTTTATCAGTATCTTTATCTGGACGATTGTGTTCTCAGCACTCACCGTACTATTTACGCTTGTAATTGGTCTTGTTCTAGCAAGTGTTGTTCAGTGGGAAGCATTAAAAGGCCGTTCGGTTTACCGACTCTTACTGATTCTGCCTTATGCGGTACCGGCGTTTATTTCTATCTTGATCTTTAAAGGTTTGTTTAACCAAAGCTTTGGTGAGATCAACATGCTTCTGGAAGGTTTGTTCGGTATTAGCCCAGCTTGGTTCTCAGACCCGTTCATGGCGAAAACCATGATCCTGATTGTGAACACGTGGCTTGGTTTCCCTTACATGATGATTCTATGTATGGGTCTACTAAAAGCGATTCCTGATGATTTATATGAAGCGTCAGCAATTGATGGTGCGAACTTTGTTACTAACTTTACTCGTATCACGCTACCAATGATGTTGAAGCCGTTAACACCACTGTTGATTGCGAGCTTTGCCTTCAACTTCAACAACTTCGTGCTTATCCAGTTGTTGACAGGCGGTGGTCCAAACATGATTGGTACGTCAGAACCTGCGGGTTACACTGACCTATTGGTAAGTTACACCTACCGAATCGCATTCGAAGGTGCGGGCGGTCAAGACTTCGGTCTAGCAAGTGCAGTAGCAACACTTATCTTCCTATTGGTTGGCGCATTGGCACTTATCAACCTACGCGTAACTAAAGTAGCTCAGGACTAAGGAGAGATTACAATGGCAATGGTACAAGGTAAGTCATTAAAGTATCGTGTTTGGGCTACTCATATTGCGATGTGGGCATTCTTGGCACTGATTATTTTCCCTTTACTGATGATCATCGCGATTTCATTCCGTGAAGGTAACTTTGCAACGGGTAGCCTGATCCCAGACAATCCAACGCTTGATCACTGGAAATTGGCATTAGGTTTCTCGGTGACTAACCCAGACGGTACAGTTACACCGCCACCATTCCCAGTCATGACATGGCTGTGGAACTCAGTAAAAGTGGGTGGTATTTCTGCAATCCTAATCGTGGCGCTATCAACCACATCAGCTTATGCGTTTGCTCGTATGAAGTTCAAAGGTAAGAACACTATCCTAAAAGCGATGATGATCTTCCAAATGTTCCCTGCGGTATTGGCATTGGTTGCTCTATACGCGTTGTTCGACAAATTGGGTCAGTACATCCCATTCCTTGGTCTGAACACGCACGGCGGTCTGATATTCGCTTATTTAGGTGGTATCGCACTGCACGTTTGGACGATTAAAGGCTACTTCGAAAGTATTGACTCTTCGTTAGAAGAAGCGGCGGCACTGGATGGTGCGACACCATGGCAAGCATTCCGTTTGGTATTGCTTCCATTGTCTGTGCCAATCCTAGCGGTAGTATTCATCTTGTCGTTCATCATGGTAATTGGTGAAGTTCCTGTAGCATCACTACTACTTTCTGATGTAGACTCGTACACACTTGCAGTGGGTATGCAGCAATACCTATATCCACAAAACTACTTGTGGGGTGACTTTGCAGCAGCTGCTGTACTTTCAGCAGTGCCAATCACTGCCGTATTCTTACTTGCTCAACGCTGGTTGGTTGGTGGTCTAACCGCTGGTGGTGTGAAAGGATAATCTCTTGTGGTCTGAGATTGATAAGAATAACTAGAAAAGGGCGACCACATGGTCGCCCTTATACGTAGCACGGATATTACAATTTTGGTTTGGCCGCCGATCAGTAATATCTTGGCTTTTATTGGCGTTACGCATAGCTGGCTGTTAGCTTAGTTCCTTACGATTCAATCACTAACAGTTTTTGTAACCATAACCTGAGTTTGACTCAGGTTTTTTTATACCTGTTAAATACAGTTGTTCAATAAGCAGGTAAAGGTTAGCGGCTTTGCAATGGATTACACAGGGCTAGGAGAATGCCCTGCGTAGCACTTCACATAAATAACCTGAGTTCAGGTATCAGTAAAATTGAGGTAGGTAAGGATTAAAACTCTCGACTGGAGGGGGCACATCCAACGTATTGAAGCAGCGTGTATAAGCTTTCTTGCTGTAGTGCGACGCGACGAAATAAATTTGCAAAGGTGACATCACCGCCAAAGCAGGTTTGAATGTAATGGTTAATTTCTGTTTCGTTATACCCCTCGACGTACATGGTTCTTACCCACTGGTACTCGACCGCTTTTAAATTGGTCAACGTCTCTTCACTTAAGGTCGTTTCTTTTAGTCTCAAGATCCAAACTCTATCCAACTCCAAAATAGTGGAAGGATTTAAGCAAAGCTAGGTGAAGGATTTATGACAGAGGAGGCCGAGTGTGAAGCAAATGGCAAAACCATGATGTTGCTCCACACTCTGGTTATAAGTAACGTTGAGGTAGTCAATAGCGTTCTTAACGGATGTAGGTTACTTGAGATACTTTACGTGCGCTTCCATCTCTTCCCCGATTTCTTTGCGCATGTTCATAAGGCGGATCGCGGATTGTTCCAAGGCTTTATCTTCATCAGATTCTGGAACCCATTTCGGCACGTCGGTTGGTTTTCCGTTCTCATCTACAGCAACCATAATAACGATACAGTGGGTGGTGAGTCTGTTTTTCATTTGTTTTGGGTCACTGGCTTGCACGTCAATCGCGATGTGCATTGAGCTTCGTCCGGTATAAATGACTTTCGCGCTAACTTCGACTAAGTTGCCGACATGAATCGGCGCAACAAAACGAATACCACCTGCGTATGCAGTAATGCAATATTTGCCACTCCACGCTGCAGAGCAGGCGTAGGCTGCTAAGTCGATCCATTTCATTACGGCGCCGCCGTGCACTTTTCCGCCGAAATTGACGTCACTGGGTTCTGCTAAAAAGCGAAGGGTAATGTCTCTTTGACCACTGCTCATCTGTCTTTCCTTGGTGAGTTTGTAAATACAACCATACATTGCAACAATACAACTATATGTTGAATTAAAACACCTATACCTTGCATTGTATAAAAAGTGTACCATACTTTTGAAAGTTTACTACAAGTGTGGATACTTTGTATGAAAAAACGAATCATTAAAAACTCCAAAGTTAAGAACATTTCTCGTTTTGTTAGCTTGAAGACCGATTCGGTTCAAACAACTGAATCTGATCTTGAGTTTGATGCATGTTTTCATTTTGAATTCGCTCCACACGTAAAATCATTTGAAACACAGCCTCTGGGTTTTGAATATCGATTGAATGGGCGGTTACGTCGTTATACTCCTGATATGCTCTGTTATTTCAATGATGGCTATGCGACATATTATGAAGTGAAGCCTAAGTGGGTAGCTGAACGGGATGAATTTAAGAAAAAATTTGATGCACAGAAACAACAAGCTATTGCTAACGGATATGACTTACTTGTTCTGACTGAAGATGACATTCAAACTTATCCTTTGCTGGACAATCTGAAGATCATTCATCGCTACGCTTGTTCTGATAGTCTTGATGATGTGCAGGTTAGGATCTTAAAGTTATTTCAAAACTACGGTGAAATGCGAATCTCGCAAGTAATAAACGCCAGTCAGGGGCAGTCTGCATCTATATTGCCTGCGCTCTATGATTTGATCGCCAAAAAAATTCTAGAGTTTGATTGGCACTGTCCAATCAGTCATGATTCTCTTGTCTGGAGAGTTTCATGAGTGATGACTCTGAAAATCTTTATGCTTTTGGTAGTTTTTTCCCAGAGAAACACTCGAATACTTCGGTGCCTAAGACATCAAAGGGCACGCGATTCGGGATTGAACTGCAAGAAAGTTATCAAGATCTTTTTTCATTCGATGAAAAACGCAGAGATGAGGCTGTTCATCGATACAACATATTAGATTATCTTATTGAACTGCACGGCCCTAGTTTAACCTTAAGGAAAATATCAGGTTCGATGAAGGGTCTTGAAGATAAATTTCACTCAAATGTACCGTCTGCACCATCAATATATCGTTATTGGACTACGTTTAAGAAATCTGGGTTTGTACTTTCTTCGCTGATTCCTGGAGTAACGAGAGGTAATACAAAGCAACGAAAAACCTTGGAACTGGAAGAGTATATAGAGAGAGCTATAAAATCATATTTTTCGGAAGAGTCGCCAACAATTCAACAAGCCTTTACGTTATTAGAAACGGAAATAGATAGACATAATGAG
>NZ_WXWT01000251.1:0-15568 GCF_009904725.1 Vibrio sp. V43_P6S15P86 | reverse complement strand
GGCGTTATGCGTTTACGAGGAAATTATGGCATCAGAAGTACAAAATTGGTTATCAGGTAAATTAGAAAACACGAGACTTGATGACGGTGTTACATATACAGCTATCGCAGACTTTTGTGTAATGTGGGCTGTGTTTGAGGGGGCTGAGTTGGCAGATGCTGACTCTGCTGTTGATGAACTCGCTTATGTGGCTTGTCGATTAGTTAAAGACCACATTGATTTTTCTGAGGAATTGGCGTTTTGGTCGAATCGATATATTGAAGAAGGTGCAACGAATAAGCCATTCGATAAACTAGGCTTTACTCATAAACCGCACATTAAACTAGTGTCGGATGTATTGTTGGGCAATCAAACAGATGCTCTAAAAGTAGCTCACGCAATATTGTTGATAGTTTATCGACTCAGAAATAACTTGTTCCACGGAAATAAGGATATTACTCAGATCCATAATCAAGTAACCAACTTAGATATGGCATCTAAGGCATTGATAAATGTTGCTACAGTCAGTGGAAGGTATGTCTTTTTGAACAACGCATAACAAACTGTTTAAGAGTGATTCGCAACGCATGGCATTTTTACTATGCGTTGCGTTTAGTGTTTAAGGTGGTATGCAGTAGCATCGGTATTGCGTTGCTCACACCTTAACAGGGCGTTAGCTTTTTAATAGCATTGGAAAAACGTAGTGGATTTAGACGTAAAATCTTTAGCAGTAGGCTCTTTAATCGGAGTATTGGTTGGTGGTGGGATTTATGGTTTCTATGTGAAAAATATGGGTGAAGCAGGCTTAGATCAGGCTATTGGATATAATCACTTATTGGAATGTACTAGCTTGCTTGGAAGTAATGACGTAGAGAAAATTGCTAGTTTCCTCAATACATTACCTCAAAAGCAACAAGATCTCGAAAAATCTGATGCAATAATGACTGCTACTGCAACTACTTTGAGCGGAGAGCTTAAATTGTCGGGCATGGGGCAACCTTTAGCACAATGTTCAAAAGCACTTTTGGAACGGTATGAAAGAATAAAAAGCTAACAAAGCGTTTAAGAGGGATTCTCAACGCTTGGCAGTTTTGTTTCAAAGTTTAGCTTTTGTGTTTATGGCACAATGTCTTAAGTTGGGTGATTTGCGTTGTTCACCCCTTAACGCGGCGTTAGGCATCTTTTCGTACCTAAGGGAGTAGGTATGTCGAAATTATTAGTTTACTTAACTGCGCTATTCTTTTTGCTCTACGGAGCTATCTTTGCTGTGTTCCCTGTAGACATGGCAAACTTAATTACAGGCTCAAGCCCCAATTCTACCTCAGCAACTATTGATTTTAGGGCTACGTATGGTGGTGCCCAGTTTGCAATCGGTCTTGCTTTGATACTCGTCCTCAAGATTAAGCAAGATGTCACTTTGGCTTTAGTTATTGTAGCTATTACATTGTTATCTATGGCGTTTGGTCGTCTAATTGGTATCTTGTTTGACGGTCAACCTAATACACTAATGTATGTTTATTTAGTTGCAGAGTTAGTTTTTGGGTTATTAGCTCTATACCTGAGAAAGTCAGAGGCACCGGTAGCCAATGCCTAACAAACTGTTCAAGAGGGATTCGCAACGCGTGGCATTTTCACTATGCGTTGGTTTTAGTGTTTAAGGTGGTATGCGGCGGCTTCGGTATTGCGTTGCTCACCCCTTAACAGGGCGTTAGCACAAAAATAATATAGACGGAGTTACATGTGAGAAAACCAAGGTTATTCATAGCTTCCTCGGCAGAAAGCTTACCCATCGCTGAGGCTGTTAATGTAAATTTAGATCACGATTTTGAAGTGACTATATGGAAAAACGGCACATTTAAGCTTTCTTCGTCAACCATTGATGATTTGGTTGAGAAATCGTCAACTGTAGATTTTGCACTATTTATATTCGCTCCTGATGATATTACTTCAATCCGAAGTCGTAATAACGTTATTTTGTATTGGTTTATTTCACCTAGTTATTGGAGTGAAGTTCACCAGCAATACCATCTCTATTCCGTGGTTGCCAGAAGTTGAATTATCACATATAGATAGGCTTATTTTCCTTTATTGGTTACTTGTAGTTTACGCATGTTTGTTTTTGCATGAAACGCAAGAAGAGAAACACAAAAGAAAACAAGTGGCGTTAGCAGCAATAGATGGAGGATCACAGCTCGTACCGAGTGCAATGACCGTCGCAGGCGCATTAGGTACTGAGAATGGTACTTGGTTTGCGTTTGGTGGACACCGACGCTCTTGGCTTAATGACTCTATTCGCTATGTAGGTGGTGGTGGGTTGGGGGTGGCTAACTTAGATCTGTATAAAAAGCTCTCCTTTGGCCCGATTGATAAGGAAATCAAATTTGGAACCAAAACATCGGTCGCAGTGCTGGCTCAAAAAGTGCAATTCCGTATTGCCGATACGCCATTAATGCTTGGTGTAAAACAAATGTTGGCGAAGTCTAAAGTGGAATCGGATAGCAAGCTGATAGATAAGGTCATGCAACTTACCCTTGGAAGTGAAGCTGTAACGTCTGGGTTAGGTGTGCTCGCTGAATACGATACTCGCGATAACCTCTTTTACCCTAGCAAAGGGTATAAAGTGGCTGCTGACTATATGATTTACGATGAGGCATTAGGCAGTGATTATAATTATCGTACTTTCAACCTTGAGGCAGAAGTCTACATTCCGATTGTGGAAAAATTGACATTAGGTTTTTGCTGGCAATTATCAACATTTCGAACAGAAAGGTTCTATGGTGTCACCGACTGCAAAGCCGTACGTTGCACTGCGGGGTGTTTCTTCATACCGTTACCAAGGTGATGAAATCGAAGCCTTGCAAGCTCAACTTATTTACAGCATCAACCATCGTTGGAAAGTGAGTGGGTTTATGGCGTGGGTCAAGCCATTCAACGTAGTCAGTCGAGTTGATACTGGTAGTGTACGTTTTCGTTATCAAATTGCTCGTCGATATGGTCTACACATAGGCATGGACTATGCGTTGAGTGACGAAGAAAGTGCTATCTACTTTAATGTAGGCAGCGGCTTTTAACCCGGCTTCTCATTTGAAAAAAGACTGCAGTTATTTCACCTCTTGCTCTGATCTAAATAAATTGAGAACCAGTACCCCTAGAACTATAGCGATAGAAATAGAGACGAATCGAGTCATTTGAGCAGAAAATGATTCGATGCCCGTATTGTTAATAATCTGGTAAGTCAGCACAGTGAAGTTAGTAAAAAGCAATTGATAGATGGTTAAGTGTGTCTGTCGACGTATTGCAAAACACGCTAGTTGCAGGCCACAAAAGATGGTAACGCCAAGTACAACGTAAGTAGGTGCACCTGTGGCTACTGCAAGCATGCATGGAATAGTAAACAAGATCCCTAGGCTTGTAGTGATAATTCGATACCGCCCAAAGGAATGACTGTCTTGATTAACTGGGTGCTTAATCATGCTGCCAAATGTTATTGCGATCAATAGCGTTTGAGAGCTTCCAGATGATATTAGCGCGTACAAAACAACACACAATGCGGTTGCTTTAAAGACGATAAGCCCGATATGTTCGTTTGCACCATCAAGAGTGGTTTGGTCTGGTTGTATATCTTTTTCGTCCCCAGGGAATAGCCAAAAGCTAATATATGTGGCAACCAACGCAACAATGAAACTAGTAAATAAGACCCATGGCAACCCCTCAAGCGACAACCCCACTTGTTGGCTTGTGACCACGATAATCAATACAACAATCAAAGTGAGTGTCGAAACGATGTCTTTGGGATCGCGATGACTTCGGTAATAACTCCAACAGAGAAGTGACCAAGTAAACAGTAAGAAGCCACTAGGGGAGCTCATGAGCGCTCCTGCTAAAGTCACGATGCCAAAGCTGAGAAGTGAGAGTATTACCAGCAATTTCAACATCATTTTGAACGGGGGCTTAGATGGCATCAGTGTTAGAAAAATCACAACGAATATTGGCACGATAAAGGGAGTAGGCGCACCTGAATACTGTAAGTAAAACAGTAAAAGAATCGGAGTGAAAACCAATCTAATGATTGGATTTGCTGAACTATGAAACATAAGTCCAGATACTCAACACTCTCATCCAGAAAGAGGCCAGCCACTCTCCAAAGGTACTTTGCTCAGTTAAAAAAGCGACCGTTGCTTTCGAACCATAACGTACGTTTTCGGGAATATCTCCGCCTTCAAAAACAATATTTACAGGATAGCGCTGTGCGTTTAAGGAATTATTGTCTGCAACCAAAAAGCCAGTTGTCGGATCGACGTCGTTACTGCCACCAGTACCCCAACCAATGCTTTCTACTCGCCCTTCAAACACTCTGCCAGGTAAAGCATCCAACACAATCTTTGTTTTTTGTCCCGCACGAACATGCTCGAGTGAGTTTTCGCGAACAAGCGCTGATACCCACACGCCTCTCGGATCAATGAAAGTGACAAGAGGTGATCCAGTTGTCGCTTTTTGCCCAACAGTGAGTTGTAAGTTAGAAACGATCCCCTTTGATGGAGCAATCACTTTCGTCCGTTGTAAGTCGAGTTGCGCTTTTTCAAGATTTGCTATAGCTGCGAGAATCTGGGGATTATCTTGCCCTTCGGGGCCAAGATTATGCTTGGCTTGAGCTAAGGACGCTTCTGCTGCCTCTAATGTGGCTTGAGCTCGTGCTTTGGCTTCGATGGCGTTGTCTAGCTCAGATTTACTCAATACCCCTTTTGCGGCGAGCTCGGTTACGCGAGCTGCTTGTTCTCTTGCGTTGTCACGAGCTGCGAGTGATTCAATGACCTTAGCTTGTGCCACTTCAACAGCCGCGGTGTTGGCTCCAATGTTTTGACCAGCAATGGCTAAGTTTGCTTCGGCTGAACGCAGATTAATTTGATAATCTCTTGGATCAATTTCGAAAAGCACATCACCAGCATTGACGACTTGATTATTGCGAACATGGATTTCAGTTAGGTTCCCCGAAACCTCTGGAGTAATACGGACAAGATAAGAATGAATCCGAGCGGTGCCAGTGATTGGTGTTACTCGATCAGCCCACAAGCTATATAGCCAAACCAAAAAAACGAGGCCAATAATAATAAAGCTTAACTTTCTGGAAGATGATTCCGCTTTAGACATCCAATTCTCTCTTGTTACAATACGTTAGATAAACAATGTTACAACATGTGACATAAACAATGCTTCCAAAAAATCAACTATTTGTCGATAAGGTTATAGGATTGTTCCGAAGGTGCCATTTAGAGAGGCTGAAGCATGCTAAACGAACTTTCCAATCACGTTGGCTAACATCGCCAATAAAAAGGGGCGATACTTCGCCCCTCAGATCGTCCATCAGGTTTTTGATTTGTGATTATCTCTTTGCGCTGTAGAGAGAAATCAACTTAGACTTTCTGTTACAACTGGCTTGTTACTTCGCTTAGCAATCCAGTACGCAACGCTACCCCAAAGCACGGTGAGTGCCCAAAGCGCCGTCCAATGTGGAGCGACTTGTTGCCAGGTTGCCCCCATTTGGTTTAGCGCTAAGAAAGCTTTGATCGCCCAAGTGCTTGGGCTTAAATCAGCAATCCATAGTAAGGGAGTAGGTATGGCTTCAATCGGCCAAATAAAACCCGCCAAGAAAATGAGCGGCATAGAGCTCACTAAGACGACTAAGGTGACCAGTTCACGCCGAGGTAAAAAGTAACCCAACCAGAAGCCTAGTCCGCAGCAACCTAAAAAGAACGGGAACAACATGGCCAGTAGTTCGCCCGCGTTGGCAATATGGTTTACGCTTAAACGTTCGAAGCTAAAACCAAAATAATAGGCGCCGAGTAAATAATAAATTGCCACAAATACTAACGTTCTCACAAGCAGCAGCGATCCCGTTGATACTTGAGACCAGTAGCCACGACCATGACGCTGTGTTCCCGTTTGTAATCCAACCGCCATGATCAACGTTTGTTGTAAAATCAGAACAAATACTGCCGGCACTACGTATTCGATGTAACCCATGGTTGGGTTGAACGTCGGTTTAATATTAAGCTTAATAGCAGAGTAATTATGGCTAGCCATACTCATGGGCACACCATCTATCACCATTTTACTGACTTTCACTTGGGCCCCTAATGTGCCTCCCGCTTGGGCCAATCCTTCTACCACGGTTCCGTACACGAGAAAATACGAGGCGTCCGCAGCGTAGGCCAGAGTCGGGCTTTTACCTAGCATTAGGTCTTTGTAAAAGTGTTCCGGTATGACTAAAAAACCGGTGATCTCTCGTTGTAAAAATGCTTGCTTTGCATCGGCAATCGTATGAAGTCGAGTGACTACGTTGACTTGCGGAGTGGCATCAACCATACGTTCCAGCTTTAAACTCGTCTGACTACCATCTAGATTAACAATCGCGATTGGTTGTTCACGAGGCGTTTGTTGTGCATAAGGCAAAGGGTATAAAAACGAGTAAAATACGACCCCACCAAACACGGTCAACGTAACGACTGGATTGGTTAGAACGGCCTTAAGTTCCGCTTTAATCAGTTGCCACAATGTCATACCGCCTCCTTCGCTTGGCGTGTTGATGAAGCTGTTCGATGTTTACCCATCAAGGCTGCGGTAATGAGCAGGGGCACAACGTAACCAATCATAGGCCATAGCGAGCTTAAAGATTGTGCGGCCGATGCTCCATAGCTTGCTTGACTCACTTGTACTTCAATGTAATGGGTAATCGGCAATAATGAACGCCATGCATAAGCGAGCGTGTTCATGTCAGAAACTGGGAATGTAATTCCCATGAACGCGAAACTTGGAGCCGTAAACGCGCCAGCAAAACTCATCGCACGTGCAGGATCCATCGACAAGAAGAAGAACAACGCTCCCATAATGATACAGGCGATAACCGTCGCCAATTGTGCTAGTAGCATAACCACAAAACTGCCTTCCATTGGCCAATCAAGCACGGAATAAAACCAGTACAAGAACAACGCACCTTGCGCCATAAAGACCGGAATGTACTGACTTAATAGGGTAGTGAGCCTGGCGTATGGCTTTTCGCCCAAAAATGCAAAGCTATTCTTTCGACCATAAATGCGAAAGTGCGCGGCAAGAATCAAAATAGTGCTTACTACAATACATATTTGCCAAATGGCTGGCACGATAGCCGTTACCAAAAATTGAGCGTAGTTATTGTTACGGTTAAATAATGCGGTTATTTGTGTCGACACGGGTACAGCCTGTCCAGCCGCTGCTAACGTTGTGGTGTTACCCTTAGCCAAGTTGCCCATTACTTCAACCTGAGCGTCGAAATAGCCTTGTGCTTGCGCAACGGCAGAGTTGATCAGTTTCGCTACCAAAATGTACTGACTGTTGTAAAAGACAGAAAGTTGAGGTTGGCGGTGCTGGAGAATATCTTGGTCGAACTTAGATGGGATGACCGCGTAAGCGTAGATATCGCCTTCAATCATCGCATTTTTTGCTTCGCTTGCACTGGTGTAGTGATAGTTAACAGCCAGACTCGACGACGCATCCAAAGATTGAATGAGCTTTCGAGAAAGTTGGGAATGTTGTAGATCAACCACACCGATTGGCAGATCCCGGGCAATGCCCGCAGAGAACACTCCCCAAATCATCATCGCGAGCAAAATCGGTATCCAAGTAAGGCACGAAAGCAACCACTTGTCTCGTCGTAAGATATGCCGCTGTGAAATCTTAATCGTCATAGCATTAACCTAGTGGTTGTGATTAAAGTTCAACGACAACACTCATTCCCATACGCAGTTCAGGTTCGGGTTGAGCTGGACGAGCTTCTACTTCAAAGGTACGAAGATCAAAACCTTGAGAAGCATCGGTTGCTCTCCACGTTGCAAAGTCACCCATAACGGCAACATGCGTTACTTTGAACTCAACATTTTTATTTAAGGCAGGCAAATAGGCATCAAAGGTTGCTCCTTTTGTAAAGTGTTGAAGGTAATCTTCACGCACATTAAGTGCCGCCCAGGCATCTTCTGTATCTATCACAGTAACAACCGGGAAGCCCTGAGGTGCTAATTCACCACTTTGAAGTAGAACTTGAGAGACTTCGCCGTCGAACCAGCTGTAGATCTGAGTATCTTTCGCATACGCTTCTACTTCGGCTACCGCACCTGATGCCATGCGCGCTTTTTCCGCCGCAGCCACTTTGGTTTCACTTCTGGCGCCTTCTTTTGCCATTTCATACATTTGAAACGCGGCACTTTCTGTGTATTTCGCTGCTTGCCATTGAGTTAAAGCTTCATCGCGTTTTTGTTCTGCAACCACGCCATCGTTATAAAGGTTATTCACACGATTGTAGGTTTTTTCCATTAAATTCGCAGCGGCTTTGGCTTTCATCCACTGATCTTTTGCTGCTTGGATTTGTTGCTCACGTGCGCCTTTCTCAGCTTCTTGAGCTAAGGCGTCCGCCGCTTTTTCACCTGCTTTCGCTTGTTCTAACTTCGCTTCAATTTCAGGACTATGAAGGGTAAAAATAAGCTGACCTTTCTCTACATCGTCGCCTTTACGTACCATTACCTCATCAATACGCCCTGGGACTTTTGAGGAAATGCTGTATTGCTGGGCTTCAATTAATCCCTGTAAGCGGATCGGTTCCGGTTGATAGGCTTGGTAAAATTGATACCCAACCCAAGAGGCAACACCCAAAGCACAAAGTGAGAGTAAAACGGGTTTTAGTGATTTAGCTGCCATGATTTATTTCACCTCTTTGGATGTTGAAGCAGGGATATAAGCGGTATTTTGATATTGTTCGAAGCTGTTCATTTCACTGCTCAATGCGAGTAGCTTGGTTAAAGATATTAAATAGCGGAAACGCGCCGCTGAACGTTGTGTTTCTATACTCGCGACATAAAGTTGTGCATCCACAACATCCAGAGAAGACGACAGACCCTGAGTAAATGCTTTTTCACGCAAGCGCAGATTTTCGTTAGAGAGTTCAATGCTAGATGCGAGCCCTTGTACTTCATCAATGGCTTGCTGAGCCTCCAAGTATGTCTTTTGTACTAGCAGCGATAAATCTTGTTTGGCTTGGGACTTTAATGAATCGACCTGCGAGACGACGCTTTGAGCGGCTTTGACTTTTTCGCTTCGCCCTGTTGATTCAATCAGTGGAATGCTGACACCAACACCAACTAACCAGTCAGGCTTCATTTGGCTTGCGAGAGAATCGTCTTCATACAAGCTGTAGTCGCCGTAAAGGTAAACTTCAGGGTAGTATTTCCCTTTTTCTGCTTTGATTAAGCTAGAGGCTTGTTTGTGTTTAGCGCTCAGAAGTTCTAACCCCGGATAGGTAAGCAGCGTTTGATCGACAAAAGCAGTAAGAGGGGGAAGACTGTCGTTGATAAACAAAGATTCAGCGGGCTCTACGGCATCATCTTGCGCGAGTAATTTACCTAATGCAGCCTGAGCGATACTCAAATCGCTGGCAGCTTTACGTGTTTCTACAGATGCTTTATCTAAAGAAGCCTCGGCTTGCAGGCGCTCAACGTGCGCGATTTGTCCTTGCTCTTCAAGCTTAATGGCAAAATCTCGATGCTTTTTTAGCCCTGCTTCAACCGCTTGCCGCGTTGCGAGTACTTCCTTTGCCAGCACGACAGAAAAGTAGTACTTCGATAAATCTTCAAAACGCGCTTGTTGTTCCATTAGAAGCTGACTTTTCGCCTCATCCGTTTTGCCTTCTGCTGCTGATTGAGCCGCAGAAATTCGACCACCAGTAAAAATTGGCCAAATCGCACGAATAGACGAAGAGAAAATATCGCGCTCGGTTATGGTCGAAGTGGTATTAGCTAAGGCACCAAAAATAGGCTGAAAAGCAGGAGGTACGTTAATGTGTGCTCCTGTGCTGTCTAGGATCTGTTTTCCCGACAGCGTGATATCGGTATCTAAACGCGTGTAATTCGCGCCAATGGTAACTTGAGGTAAGTTGAGATTGCTGGTGGCACTCTCTTGGTATTGGTAGTTCTCGACGTTTGAGCGTTGAGCTTTGAGAGAATAGTTGTTTTCTAGCAATAGCTGCCATGCGGTATCAAAAGTGATCGGTGCCGCATGACAGGCAAGGGAAATCGAGCTGCTAAGTAAGCCCAATATCCAAAACTTTCCTGTTTTTTTCATAATGGCTGCTTTGTCGTAGAGTATTAGCTCTAATATAAAGGATTCGTAACTGCGTGTTAAGTAGGAGGGAAAATTGGGCAGTAGTATGCGCCCAGTTATGTTTGTGCTGGGCGCGGGAGATGTTACAAGTTTACTTCGTATATGGACAGTGAAACTCTGCTCTCCACTCAAGCTGACGAGAACCTCGCATCGTATTCAATAGGTCTTTTCCACTCATTTGAGGGAACGATAACAGGACCTTGAGATCAGAAGTACCGCCTCCGTTTTTTTCATAAGCCCTGACGTGTGTAAACGTTGAATACATATTCTCTGACAGCATGGCCTTATTCAGGCATATTCCAAAGGTATCGCGTTCCATGTTTGGTGTTCCTTCTAACTATAAATGCACCTCTGTTTATAGTTTTCCAGTTTTCAGATGGTGTCTAAGTGTTTGCCATGTAGTCAGTATTTGTGTTTTGTTTTATTTTTGTCCAAATCACTGACATCAATGTTGAGCTTTTAATAGACTTCCAGCTTCACTGCTTTCTAACCGAAACTCTCAATGATTTCGTTGATTAAAAATTATACGTTGGAAAGTCTAAAAACGCCTCAAAAACCGCTAAAATCGATGTGATCACGATCATGTTTTAAAGGGCAATTTATGTATGGAATTGAGTATCAGAGAGGAATGCTAAATTTGGTGAATGGTTGTAATTTTATGTTTCAGCTCGTCGATTAATTAACCGTAAACTCTGCGGTTTGCTTGTTTTCCTCACAGATTTATCACCGCAACAAAGCCATGCTGTTAACTGAGTGTTAACGTAATCGCTTGGGAGTGAATCATAAGGATGTATCAATGAGTTGGAAAACGATCAGCTTTCGTAAGCGAATGCTCATTATTATGATGCTGTCGGGGTTGATAGAGCTTTTATTGCTTGTCGCTGCAGGATTCACTTATCTCAAAATCAATCAAGAGCAAGAAATGGGAGAAAAAGCACTGGGTGTTGCCCGCTTTTTAGCAGACTCCGCCGTTGTTCGCGAAATGGTCGCAACCCAAAATCCTCAGTCATACCAACTTCGTTTCCGAGAATTAACCGAAGCCATCGGTGCTGCATTCATCGTTATTGGCGACCATAAGGGAGTGCGCTTAATTCACCCCGTTGATGAGCGGTTGGGTAAACCAATGAGAGGTGGCGACAATCGTCGAGCGCTAGAGCAGGGGTTGTCTTATGTTTCGACGGCACAGGGGTCGTTAGGTTATTCAGTTCGTGGTAAAGCCGCGATTTTTGACGAGCAAGGGAACATCATTGGTGTGGTTTCGGTTGGCTATTTGCTCGACCGGCTGCAAGACCGCATCGAGCCATTTTTGGTTTTTTTGATCTTCATGGTCATCGTAGTTGTTGTCGCTAATGCCATCGTATCCAATTATGCGTCGAGAAAGTTTCAGCGCGCCATTTTGGGGTTCGAGCCTGAAGAGATAGGGCGGTTGTACGGCGAATTAGAAGTGACGATGAGTACCATTAAAGAGGGCGTGTTAAGTATTGATGCCCAAGGGATACTTCGCTCGATCAATCGTAGCGCCTGTCAGATTCTCGGTATTGATAGAGAGGCAGCTCTTAATAAACCGTTGACTGAGACGTTACGCGATAGTGACTTATATACGGTGCTAGAAACCGGACAGGAAGATCATGATATTGAGATATTCCTTGATCATAAACGTCTGATCGCAAACCGTTCGCCAATTTATGTGGATGGAAAAATAGTGGGGGCAGTATCGAGTTTCCGTTTAAGGGATGAAATCAACGACCTAACCGAGCAGTTATCACAAACCAAAGAATATGCAGATTTATTACGTTCGCAAACCCATGAGCATCGAAATAAGCTAAACACCATTAGCGGGTTAGTTCAGATGGGTGAGCTGGATGCCGTACAAAAGTTAATTGGGCAAGAAACCGCACACTATCAAGCGATGATCGAATTTTTAAGAGACACCGTTAAAGACCCGTTAATTGCTGGTATGTTGCTTGGAAAAACTGAACGTGCTCGCGAGTTAGGCTTACAGCTGGTGGTTGAAGAAGGCAGCCGTTTGGAGCCTCTGCCTGAGTGGCTAAATTCGGAAGACCTTGTCACCATTCTGGGCAACTTAATTGATAATGCTTTCGATGCAACGTTAACCTCGATTCGTGATGAATCGAATGTCGCATCGGAGCGCAGAAATATCGATGTGTCAGTGAGCGATTACGGAAATGAAGTGATACTTGAGGTGATAGATCAAGGCTGTGGTTTACCAAGCGATATAGAGCCGCAGGCGCTATTTAAAAAAGGGGTGTCGACGAAATCTCGTCAAAATCGGGGGGTAGGATTGCATCTTGTCAACCAGTTGGCTACTCGATATCACGGCCATGTTGAGATGATGCCCAACACAAATTATGGAACAAGAATAACGGTGTATTTACCCAAGGAAGAACAATTATGAGTATGGCGACTCGCGTAATGATCATTGAAGATGATCTGGCTATTGCTGAGCTGCACCACAAATACTTGAGCCAATTGGCAGGTTTGGAAGTGGTCGGCATTGCGACCACGAGAATGGAAGCGGAAATGCAACTCGATATTCTTAAGCCAGACCTGTTGTTGATGGATGTATACCTTCCTGATGGAACAGGGCTTGAAATACTCAATACATTACGTGCGAACAACCAAACGTGTGATGTCATTTTGATTACCGCGGCAAGGGATGTCGATACGCTACAACAGGCAATGAGAGGGGGTGTCGTTGATTACCTACTCAAACCAGTGATGTTTCCACGCTTAGATGCCGCACTGAAAAAGTATGTGTCCCAACGCCAACAACTAGACATCGTAGAGAGTTTGGATCAGAACCTCGTTGATAAAATGCTGCAGTCTCACGCCAATCAAGACAACTTGCCGAACCGATTACCAAAAGGGATTGATGGTGTAACCTTAGATAAGATCAGAGAGTTGTTCCCAAATGATAGTGTGCTGACCGCTGATGAGGCAGGCGAAAAGATTGGTGCGAGCCGAACAACGGCAAGGCGCTATTTGGAGTATCTGATCAGCACTGGTGAACTAGAGGCTGATTTAAACTATGGGTCGGTAGGTAGGCCGGAAAGGTGCTATAAAAAAGTGACACGGTAGCGTTTATATTGATGCTCTATGCAAAATGAAAAGCGATGGCTTGTTGTAGAAACCATCGCTTTACAAATTACTGCTGTTCCGCTCTAAGAGGTTAGAAGTTGTATTTTAACTTCGCCTCGATAGAGCGCTCAGCGCCAAACCAACAGTTATTTTTGTCGTAACAAGAATAGTATTCTTTATCGAATAGATTGCTTGCAGAAAGCGTGACGCTAGCCCCTTTCATTGATTCAGATACCGTTGAGAAATCGTAACTTGCTGCCAAATCAAACAAGGTGTAGTCCGGTACTTTTTGACTATTCTGTGCATCAATTTGTGCTTCTCCGACATAGCGAACGCCAGCACTGGTACGAAGGCCTGAAAGATTTCCTTCAAAGAAGTAATTTGCCCATAGAGAGGCCGTTTGCTCAGGTACCCAAACCGGCGTTTTACCTTCTTGGTTGTAATAACTGTCCTCGGTAATCTCCATATCGGTATATGTATAGCCTAGAGTGAAATCAGCTTGTGCTGTGGCTTGCCATTTTGCCTCAAGTTCAATACCTTGTGATACCACTTCGCCCGCTTGATAGTTCGGTGCATAAGGATTATTCGGATCGGTCAAGATCGCGTTTTTCTTCGTAATATGGAAGAGTGCTAAGTTACCTGAGATATCACCAGATAATGGGGCGTATTTAAAGCCTAACTCCCATTGATGACCGGTTGATGGCTCAAATGCTTTACCAGAAGAGTCGGCACCCGCAATTGGCTCAAAACTTTCCGAGTAAGTAAGATATGGCGAGAGACCAAAGTCTAGCTCATACAAACCACCGACTCGGAAAGATACGTTGGTATCGTCTAACTCTTCCTTGCTGTTGGATACTGCTCCTAGATAATCGCTAACGGCGTCTGTATTTGAATCGTATTTATCCCAACGAAGACCTGCAATCATTACAAGTTGGTCGTAACGAACTTGATCTTGGAAATAAACGCCAATCTGCTTCGTTTTGATATCTAAGTTTTGTTTGTATTGGAAATTCAGTGCATTACGATCAATGCTGTTGTGGTCAGGATTAAAAATGTCCTGAGTTAGCGAATACCCAAGCGTGTCTTTGTATTTTACATCTGAGTCTAGATACTGATAATCAAGCCCGAACAATAAGTTATGTTCAAAATTTCCTGTTTTAACGTAGCCAGATAGTTGGTTGTCAATCACAAAGGATTTGGACTTTTCATCGGTTAAATAGGCATTTCGACCAACGGTACGGTTATCCGCTTCAAGTGCACCGTTATATGTGTTTTCCTGATAGGCATCGGCGGTCATGTAGCGGGCATTCTGTAGAAATTGCCAATTGTTGTTAAAGTCGTGTTGGACTTTGTAACCCATCATCAGAACTTCGCGTTCGTAAGTGTTCCAGTCCTCATCCCCCAAATAAGTGCTTGGTGACATCGAGCCAAGTGGGTTTTTAATCACTGAGCCAGACGCAGGCACAGTCGTGTAGATACCTGCTGATGGATCATTTTGATAGTAAACATTCACGTTCACTAATGTGCTTTCTGTCGCTTGCCAATTGAAAGATGGGGCGAGTACATAACGTTCGTCTTCAGACGTATCGGCTTGACCATCTCGCTGTTTTGCCAGGCCTACAATACGGTAATCCACATTAGAATCACCAATTTGTCCTGTGGTGTCGAACGTTAGTTCTTTTAGGCTGTTAGTCCCAGTACTAATCGAGACAGAGTGCGAGGGTGTTGACTGAGGCGCCTTGACGATAATGTTGACCATACCTCCTGGTGGAATATTGCCGTAAAGAACAGACGTTGGCCCTTTAAAAACCTCGATTTGCTCAAGAGCAACGGAATCGACCTGCGGTTGAAGGTTCCAACCGTTGTACAGCAAAGGAAGACCATCATAAAAGTTGGTGTAGTTAATAAAACCACGAATATTGAATAGGTCAAGTCGGGAAACGGCACCGCCACGCAATTCTGTATTTACGCCAGGCGCGTAACGCAATGCTTCGCTCACCGAGTTTACGCCGCGCAGGTCCATGTCATCTTTAGTGATTACCGTGATCGCTTGCGGTGTTTCCTCCGGTTCTAAAACGGTTTTAGTTGCGGTGTTTCGGTATGTTTCTCCTAGCACCGTAATCGTTTCGTGTTGGGATACGCTTTCAGTCGCATTGGCGTGGCCAGCGAGCAATGCGGATACGACGATAGCAACCGCTGAACGATGAAATCGAATCGGACTTTCCATATTTATAAATTCCACTACTTTTTCTATTTATTGATAATGATTGTTATTTGTATTCTATATTCAAAGAAATAGGAAAAGTTA
>NZ_WXWT01000138.1:0-15632 GCF_009904725.1 Vibrio sp. V43_P6S15P86 | reverse complement strand
TCAACATTTTTGAAAAAAGGTATTTGTACATGTCGACAAAACTGGCTAACCCAGCACCGCTAGGTCTAATGGGTTTCGGTATGACCACTATTCTGCTCAATATTCATAACGCAGGATTTTTCCCAATTGACTCTATGATTCTAGCGATGGGCATCTTTTACGGTGGCCTTAGCCAAGTAATCGTTGGCATCATGTGCTTTAAACGCGGCGACACGTTCGGCACAACTGCGTTTACTTCTTACGGTCTATTTTGGCTAACACTAGTAGGCTTGATCGTAATGCCTCATATGGGTCTTCCTGCAAGCCCAGCAAGCTTTATGGGTTGGTACCTAGCGCTTTGGGGCATCTTCACTGGTTTCATGTTCATTGGTTCTCTATGCTACCCAACAGCGAAGCAAGTGGTATTTGGTTCTCTAACTATCTTGTTCTTCCTACTCGCAGCTCGTGACTTTACTGGTAGTGAAGTGATCGGTGCTATCGCTGGTTTCGAAGGTATCTTCTGTGGTGCAAGCGCGATTTACTTCGCAATGGCACAAGTACTAAACAACGAATTTGGTCGTGAAGTTCTACCTGTAGGTAAAGCAAAAATCGCTCGTAAAGTTGAAGCTGTCGCTGCTTAATCCTTTACACATAATGCAGAAAAGGGGATTAACCAATGGTTAATCCCCTTTTTTATGCCCTTAAACGGACCACTGCTTTTTCTTGTTTATGCGTTAAGGCTATGTTGATGGTTGTTCAACAGTTTCTGTAGTACTGTTGTCTGCCGTTGGTGCCTTACCCGTTTTACGCTTGTACTTATCTTCCCAGTAATCTGCACCTTTAATGCCTAGCGCTACAGGGTTGAATGTAAAGTCGGTCACACCATGTTTTTGTTGTTCTTCGTAATCGTTCAATGCTTTGAGAGCTGGTTTCGACATAAAGAAGATGATCAAAATACCGACGATGTTAAGCCATGCCATTAGACCTACACCTACATCACCCATCGCCCAGGCTAAGTTGGCGGTTTTCACGGTTCCGTAGAACACGGATGAAATAATGATGACTTTCAGAATAAACATCAACCCATTTACTTTGAATGTACGACGAATGTAAGCAATGTTCGTTTCTGCAATGTAGTAGTAAGCCAGAATGGTCGTAAACGCAAAGAAGAAAAGTGCGATTGCGATGAATGGTTTACCCACGCCAGGTAGTGCACTTTCGATCGCCATTTGCGTAAATACAGGACCATTCGCACCAATATCAGCCGGTAGGTTTTGAATTAGGAACGTACCTTCAACTGCACCATTTACGTTGTACGCGCCAGTGATAAGAATCATAAACGCGGTTGCTGAACACACAAGTAGTGTATCGATGTAAATAGAGAAAGATTGAACAAGACCTTGCTGAGCTGGGTGATCAACACTCGCTGCAGCTGCTGCGTGAGGACCAGTACCTTGACCTGCTTCGTTGGAGTAAACGCCACGTTTTACACCCCAACCGATTGCCGCACCAACACCTGCCATTGGTGTAAACGCGTCACCAATGATCATGCCGAAAATGCGTGGAACCTCACCAATGTTTAGAAGGATGATGACAAATGCAGTGATGATGTAAGCTAGCGCCATAAATGGCACAACGATTTGGGTAAAGTTTGCAATACGTTTTACGCCACCGAAGATGATGAAGGCCAGAATGACACAGACAACCGTACCAGTGAAAATTTTAGCAAAACTGAAGGTACCAATAGCGGTTTCAATCATGTCACCTGAGCCAAATGCTGCTTCTACTGCGTTACCGATGCTGTTCGATTGAACGCCAGGAAGTAGAACACCACATGCAAAGATGGTCGCGATAGCGAAGATCCAAGCGTACCATTTTTGTCCCATTGCTTTTTCAATGTAGTAAGCAGGACCACCACGGAATTCACCTTCGTCTTCTTCTTTATAGATTTGCGCAAGTGTCGACTCTGCGTATGCGGTTGCAGCGCCAAAGAAGGCAACGACCCACATCCAGAATACGGCGCCTGGGCCACCGAAACCGATAGCGGCAGCAACACCAGCAATGTTACCTGTACCTACACGGCCAGATAGTGAAACGGCAAGTGCCTGAAATGACGATATCCCTTTTGTTGAACTCTTCCCTGAAAGTAATAAGCGCCACATCTCAAAGAAGTGACGAATTTGTACAAAACGCGTCATGATTGAATAGAACAAACCTGCACCAAGGCACAAATAGATCAGTACCGGGCTCCAAATAATTCCATTCAGAAAATCAACTAATGACTGCATGAGTATTTTCCCTGTTAGTTGTGTTTGTGGTTGTTTTTCACACAATACATTACCCTTTATGTAATGCAATTGTTAACTTTTTTGGCTATAAATCCTTTATAGCGTGATGGTGAACACAGAATAGAGAGTGATTGTTAAAATTTAGTTCTTGTTGCTTATTTGCTCCTTTGGGGTAGAAGATTTGTCTGGTGATTAAATATGCAGCATATTGTCATTAAAATGTGCTGCATATTTGATGAGTTGAAAATGCCAAATATTATGCATTTTGTGGAGTAAAGGCCTGTTTGTTTTTTATGCAGATATGCCCTTATGCATAACGGCAAAGGTTAAGCTCTGTGTCATCCATCACTTTCGCTTTTTCACCAACCATAATGCTCGCTAGCAAGTGGCCAGAACCACAAGCCATAGTCCAACCCAGAGTGCCGTGTCCGGTGTTAGTAAAAAGGTTATCGTATTTAGTTGCGCCGATAATCGGTGTGCCATCAGGCGTCATTGGTCTAAAGCCACTCCAAAACTCGGCTTGGCTAAAGTTGCCGCAGCGAGGGAAAAGATCACGGATGACCATTTCGATGGTATTTTTTCTTTTTTGCGGAAGGGAGGCATCAAACCCTGCTAATTCTGCGGTGCCCGCTACGCGAATTCTGTCATCAAACCGAGTCATGGCGACTTTATAGGTTTCATCCATCACAGTAGAGCGAGGAGAGAAGTGCTCATCTTCCATTGGGATGGTGAGCGAATAGCCTTTTACTGGATAGACAGGAATCTCAATGTCGAGTTGCTTGAGTAGCGCTGTAGAATAGCTGCCAGAGGCAACCACATATTGGTCCGCTTTAAACTGTCCTCGATTCGTTTGGACACCTATGATCTTTTTGCCTACTGTAACCCAATTGCTTACTTCGGTGTCGAACTCGAACCTCACCCCATGGGCCTTAGCGAGCTCTGTTAGTTGTTGGCAAAACTGATAGCAATCGCCTGTTTCGTCATCTGGCAGATGCAAGCCACCAACCAGTTTATCTTTCACAAGATCCAGTCCAGGTTCTTGTTCAATGCAGCGTTCTACGTCCATCAACTCAAACCGAGTCCCGCTTTGCTCTAGAAGCTGCATATCCTTTTCAATGGCTTGCAGCTGTTGAGGCGTTCGAAATACTTGCAAGGTGCCGAACTGGCGACCTTGATATTCAATGGCATGTTCTTGACGTAATTGTTCCAGACACATGCGGCTGTGGTTAGCTATCGAAAGCATGCGAGCTTTGTTGACTTGGTAGCGAGACAGGGTGCAGTTGGCCACCATCTTACTTGCCCAACTGATCATATCGGCATTGAGGGTTGGTTTGATTTTGAGTGGAGCATGCTCTTCCATTAACCACTTTATGGCTTTAACAGGAACACCAGGCGCAGCCCAAGGCGAAGAATAGCCATACGAGATCTGCCCAGCATTGGCGAAACTTGTTTCCATTGCACTGCTTGGTTGACGGTCAATAACGGTAACTTGATAGCCTGCTTGAGATAAATACCAAGCAGAGGTTAAGCCGATGACGCCGCTGCCTAATACGATGACTTCCATTGATGTACTCCACACATTTATCTGAGTGGTTAGTTTCTTTTCTTTACCTTTTGTTAACAATCGATATAAATTACATACAGCGTTTAGAAAAACTATAGGCTCAAGGATGAGAAGTAATTTAATAAGTGGCTTGTGTCTGTTTAGCCAAGTCGCAGAACACAGCAGCTTTACTGGCGCGGCTAAGTTTTTGCACCTCACTACGGGAGCCGTGAGCCAACAAATTATTCACTTGGAAGCGTTATTAGGTTTTACTTTATTTGAACGCCATTCCCGCGGTATTCGTTTAACCGCTAAAGGCACTCAGTTACACCAAGCGACGCAGTTTCACTTTTCCGAGCTGAGCAAACTGCTTGATGAGCTCAAAGTAGAAAAGCACACCAATGAGATTCGCTTAAAATTAACGCCTTCTTTTGCTTTTAAATGGTTAGTCCCAAAGCTGGAAAGTTTTCATCACGCGAACCCGGATATCCAAGTGCAAATCTTTGCGGAAGGGGCGTTAGTGAATAGTGAGATAAAAGATTATGACGTCGCGATAGACTATGGTCTTCATCCTTACCGAAATGCTAACGCGGAGTTGATTTTGGATGAGCAACTGCTGCCCGTAATGAGTCCGAAGTACCTTGAGGATCATGGTTGGCTAAAAGTGCCTTTTGATGAACAAGAATCCTTAATGTCAGTGAAGCAATGGCAGGAGGCGACGCTACTACACGATGCGATGCCATGGGAAAAAGCGACGCGTGACTATGAGTGGCTATATTGGGCGTCAGCAATGGGATTGGATTTTAAAACCGATGTTGGACACTTTTTCAATCGAACGGATATGGCGATGTCTGCGGCGGAAGCAGGAGTTGGGATTGCGATGGCACGAATGGCACTGATTGAGGATGAATTGACGACAGAGCGTTTAGTTTCTCCCTTTCAGCCGGTTCCAGCCAATGCAGGGTACTACTTGATCATGAACACACGAAGCCAGTCCACAAACAAGTTTCGTACTTGGTTATTACAGCAAGTGGCGAACAAATAGATATAGTACTTGGTGAGTCAGATAGAAAACACCGCCTCGATGACGGCGGTGTTTTATTTTGGATTACTGTCGTTGATAAACCGACTCGCCTCGGCTGATGGTTTCTTCCACGTTTAGGTCTTTTAGCGCCTTAGGTTCAATCTTTATCGGGTTGTTATCGAGGATGATTAAATCCGCATTCTTACCCACCTCGATAGAACCTTTATACGACTCCTCAAAGTGTTGGTAAGCCGGCCAAATGGTCATGGCTTGCAGCGCGGTGTATGTGTCAACGCGCTGATCTGGCCCCAGTACTTTATCGGTTCTGGTGGTGCGATTGACGGTCGCATCCAATACTCGGAATGAACTTGGCAGCGCCACAGGTGCGTCATGGTGTGTACTGAATTTTAACCCCGCCTTTCTCACCGCTTGGGTTGGTGAAATGAAATCGGCACGAGGATGGCCGAGTACCGAGTCCACATGCCAGTCACCCCAATAGAAAGTATGCATTGGGAATAGAGAAGGGAAGATGCCTTGCGCAGCTAAGCGATCCACTTGGTCTTGGCGCATGGTTTGGCCGTGAATGAGTACAGGTCGGCGGTCTTGCTTTCCTAGCTTTTCATTTGCTTTGGTTACCGCATTGATAAATTGCTCGATCGCAGCGTCACCATTGGCATGCGTCAGCACTTGCCATTCATTTTTAAAGGCCGTTTCTACGTAATCGTAAGCTTGTTGATCTTCAAAGGTTGGGTAGCCAGCGTAGTCTTTATCTTGTCCATGTGGCGGGTGGAAGTAAGGCTGACTTAGCCATGCCGTTTTACCTTGTGGAGAGCCATCAAAGTTCAGCTTTACGCCACCGATGCGGAAATGGTTTGTGTACTCTGGCGTGTTGTATTCCGAGTCCATAAAATCACTGCTCGATACCATATCGGCGTAAGCAACCAAGTCGATCATCAGCTTGTCGTTTTTCGACGCGCGTTTCATCGCTTCATAACCTTCTGATGTCGCTCGTCCTTCTTGAGCTGTGGTATAGCCATATTTCGCGTACATACCTTGTGAGGCTTCTAACATGCGATCTTGAAGCTCTGAATCAATCAACTTATTGAGGTTGAACAGCATTGCAAAGTGCGCGTTTTCTTCTAGGACACCATTTGGCTCTTGGCTGTTTTCCATTCGGCGGATAATGCCACCTTTTGGATCTTCCGATTCTGATGTGATGCCTGCTAGCTCTAAGGCTTTACTGTTTGCGACACTCAAATGCCCCGAAGTGTGAATGATCAATACAGGCTTATCTGTGCTGACTTTATCGAGATCCGCTTTGGTAGGGTAGTAATCCAGTTGGGCGTCGTCGTAACCAAAACCTAAAATCCACCCCGTTTTCTCAATGAATAGGCGTTGCGTATTATTGTTCTCGGCATTTTTCAGAGTTTCTATGATTTTCGCAACGGTATCGGCTTCGCCATCAGGAGATGGCAGCACGTTTGCGACCATGGCTTGCAGACCAACACCATACACATGACTGTGCGGATCAACAAAGCCAGGCAACATGGTTTTGCCTTTTAAGTCGACCAACTGTGTTTTCCCGAACTTGTGTTCCATCGCTCCATCTTTGCTGCCGACATAAATGATTTTCTCGCCTAATGTCGCGACGGCTTCGGCGTACTCTGGCTTATCGCTAGCCATGGTTAGGATATCGCCACCATAATAAATTTTGTCTGCGGCGGTTACTTTTAGCGGCTCGGCGACGGCTTCTGCTTCTTTCGCTTCTTCAGAAAAACACCCCGTTAAAGCAAGCCCAGAGAGGGCAATAGGGATCCAGTTTTTGTTCATCGGTCATCTCCATACAGAGTAAGGTTTTTGCCTATTGAGCCCCAGTCTTAATGAGTTTGAGAACGCAATAGGTTAAATTCACTTTAGTTCATATTGAAGGAGGATTATCAACTAGATTAAAGCCTTTCAATCAAGCGCACGTTATAACCGTCGATGAATATCAAAAATGTTACATTTTTCCATTTCATAAACGATTCTGGACTTAGGCAATGTGACCCATAACGAGGTTCTGTGGTTAAAAAGTCGGCATGATAAGTCCACGATTTATCTCGATGACGCTCAAGGAAGAACATGAAAGACGAAACGCTATCCATCCATTTTGGTTACGAAACTGACCCTACTACTAAATCTGTCGCGACACCGATTTATCAAACGGTTGCGTACGAGTTTGATAACGCGCAGCACGGCGCTGATCTGTTTAACTTGGAAGTGCCGGGGAATATCTACACTCGCATCATGAATCCGACTAACGACGTTCTGGAAAAGCGCATGGCGGCGTTAGAAGGCGGCATTGCCGGGTTGGTCGTGAGTGCGGGGAGTGCAGCGATTAACTATGCAATTCTGACCTTAGCGCAAGCGGGCGATAACATCGTTTCTACGCCGCAACTTTATGGCGGTACTTATACCTTGTTTGCGCACATGCTGCCAAATCAGGGTATTCAGGTGAAGTTTGCTAAAGATGACAAGCCAGAAAGTTTGGCCGAATTAATTGATGAAAATACCAAAGCGGTATACTGCGAGAGCATTGGTAACCCTGCGGGTAATATCATCGATTTAGAACGTGTGGCGGAGCTTGCTCATACACAAGGCGTACCTGTGATTGTGGATAACACCGTCGCGACGCCAGTGCTGTGCAAACCCATCGAATTTGGTGCGGATATCGTCGTTCACTCCCTCACTAAGTACGTTGGTGGGCATGGCACCACATTAGGTGGCGTGATTGTGGATTCCGGTAAATTCCCTTGGGCGCAGCACAAAGACCGCTTTCCTGTTTTCAACCAACCAGAACCTTCTTACCACGGCGTGGTGTATACCGAAGCGTTTGGTGAGGCGGCATTTATCGGGCGTGCGCGTACCGTACCACTGCGTAATACCGGAGCCGCATTATCACCGATGAATGCATTTATGCTTATGCAAGGGCTAGAAACGTTACCGCTGCGTATGGAGCGTCATACCGATAACACACTCAAAGTGGCTGAATTCTTGGAACAGAATGACAAAGTCAGTTGGGTAAGTTATGCCGGATTACCAAGTTCTGAACACTTCCATCTCGCCGAAAAATACATGAAAGGTAAGCCTTCTGCGATTTTGTCGTTTGGTTTAAAAGACGGTTATGACGCTGGTGTGCGTTTTTATGATGCTTTGAAAATCTTTAAGCGTTTGGTGAACATTGGCGATGCAAAATCATTGGCTTGCCATCCTGCATCGACGACTCATCGTCAATTGAGCGAAGCAGAACAAAAACAAGCTGGTGTGTCTCCAGAGATGATTCGTTTATCGGTGGGTATTGAACATATTGACGATATTCTAGCCGATTTAGAACAGGCACTAAACGCGTAAAACGATTCTGTTTTTAGCTTTTGGTTACCCATAGGCCAGCCTTTAAAAAAGCTGGCCTATTTTTATTCTATTGTTTAAATATCAAAGAGTTTGGTGTTTTTGGTTTGTGGTATTCCAAAAGCTCATAGAGGGTGAGATTTATTCCCTTGTCACGTTTGGGTTTGTTCCTGATGATGTGTACAAGTATTACACATTGGAAGGGACTCAAATGTCTTACGTATTTCACCGTCACTGCCATGCCACGCTGCCAATCATCGATAGAGGTGAAGGTGTTTATCTATTCGATAAGCATGGAAAGCAATATCTCGATGCTTGCGGTGGTGCTGCGGTATCAAACCTTGGCCACAGTCATCAAGCCGTTAAAAAAGCCATGTTGGAGCAGATCGAGCGAGTGCCATTTGCTCATACTGGATTTTTTACTAGTGACAGCAGTGAGCGCCTAGCAGAATTGATTTGTCAGCACATGCCTGAACAGTTCAACCATGTGTACTTAGTCAGTGGAGGATCAGAAGCGGTGGAGTCGGCACTAAAAATGGCGCGGCAGCATTTCGTGGAATCAGGTAAGCCAGAGAAAAAGCAATTCATCGCGCGTCAGCAAAGTTATCACGGTAATACCTTGGGGGCTCTGGCTGTCGGAGGTAATGAATGGCGACGTGAACCGTTCAAACCCATCTTACACCCGAGCCATCATATCGCCCCTTGCTATGCTTATCGTTATCAGCAGAGTCATGAGGCGGAATTGGATTACTCATTGCGAGCGGCGAATGAGCTAGAGGCAAAAATTCTTGAGTTGGGGGCTGAGAATGTAATGGCTTTTGTCGCCGAGCCTATTGTGGGAGCCACAGCTGGAGCTGTGCCAGCGACTCAAGGTTACTTCAAACGTATTCGCGAAATATGCGACCAATACGATGTGTTATTGATCTTGGATGAAGTCATGTGTGGCGTTGGGCGAAGTGGCAGTTTTTTTGCGTTTGAGCAAGAAGAGGCAGAGCCCGATCTGGTTTGTATGGCTAAAGGGCTTGGTGCGGGTTATCAACCTATTGGCGCGGTGGTTGCGAATGATCGAGTCTATCAAGCTATTGCTGATGGAAGAGGTTTTTTCCAACACGGTCATACTTTTATGGCGCACCCTGTGGCGTGCGCTGCCGCCGTGGCAACCATTGAAACCATCTTCCAAGATGATTTATTAACAGCGGTGAATCAGCAAAGTGTTTTGCTGCGTAAAGAGCTTACTTCTGCATTGGCCCATTTACCATACATTGGCGACATTCGTGGTAAAGGCTTGTTTTTGGGCATTGAGCTGGTGGCGGATAAAGAAAGCAAGGCGCCTCTGAGTAAAGCCACATTGGCAGACAAACGCATCAAACAGCGAGCAATGGAAAATGGCTTAATGTGCTACCCAATGGGCGGAACGATTGATGGCGTTAATGGGTACCATATTTTGCTCGCACCGCCATTCATTATTCAGTCTCATCATATTGATGAACTAGTCGGCAAACTCTCACTGACGTTAAAAGAGGTGGCGGAGACATGGAAGTAGCAAACCAATATTTGCGAGAACCTATCGCCATTATCGTGGCTCCAAACGGCGCAAGAAAAACCAAGCATGATCACGCCAACTTACCCATGACAACGGACGAACTGGTTGCAGAGGCTATCGCTTGTCAAACAGCAGGGGCTGCCATGATCCATTTGCATGCTAGAGACGCCAAGGGACGTCATTCATTAGACATCGACGACAACATGGCAATTTACCATGCCGTGAAAGAATCGGTGGGAGAAACCATGGTGGTTCAGCTCACCACAGAAGCGGTGGGTTTATATTCTCCGCCACAACAGCGGGCGTTAGTCAAAGCTGTGAAACCAGAAGCGGCTTCTTTCGCATTGAGGGAGTTAATCCCCGATCGCGCAAGTGAGAAAGAAGGGCATGCCTTTTTCCATTGGTTGGCAGAGAACAGCATCGTGAGCCAAATTATTCTCTACGATACAACCGACATTGAACGTTATTTCCAACTACGCGATGCGGGCGTGTTACCTAAAACGCATCAGCATGCATTGGTGGTGTTAGGGCGTTATCACCAAGCTCAACAGTCTTCGCCATGGGATTTACCAGGTTTGAATTTGGCGCGTTTTGACGAGGAAGAAATTCGATGTGCCATTTGTGCTTTTGGCGCGCGAGAGCAAGACTGTTTAGCGAGTGCGATGTTACTTGGATTCGATGTGAGAGTGGGGTTTGAGAATAACCACTTCGATGTGGCAGGCGAATTAGCAATCAGTAACGCGGCTCAGGTGGAAGCTCTACGCGATGTGGCTAGACACTTTGCGATTCCTTTACACAGTGCGCAAAGTTTGCGTTCAGTTTTGAAGTAAATCTGTTCGCGGCAAGGAAAATAAAGAAGAAAGTAAAAAGGCTCCTTCGGAGCCTTTTCGGTATTTGTCGCTAGTTCTCAGTTTGCACTTCAGGTTGACGTGCGGGGTGTTTGATAAACACCGCAACAACAGCAGCTATCGCTAATGCAAAGCAGTAGTAAGAATTAGCAACCACTTCAATTGGCGATAGGTTGAATACGGAACCTAGCAGCAACACTTGAGCGCCGTAAGGCAACACGCCTTGCACCACGCATGAGAAAATGTCTAACAAGCTTGCTGAGCGGCGAGGAGAGACATTATTCTCTTCCGCCAGTTGGCGAGCAACGCTGCCCGAGACAATGATGGCTACGGTGTTGTTTGCCGTACAGCCATTGACCATCGACACCAAGCCTGCGATACCTAGCTCGCTCGCGCGGCTGTTGGCATGCTTAGAGTGGTTAGAGCCAAACGCGTGGATAAGGCTGCTAACGAAATTGGTTAGAAAAGCAAGGCCGCCTTGACGACGCATCAGTTCACTCAAACCACCAATTAGCATGGACAACAAGAAGATCTCTTGCATGTTGCCAAAGCCTTTGTATACGTCTTGGGCTAGATTAGTCAGTCCGTAATTGTCAATCGATGCCAAGCTCACGCCACCAGCCAAAAGGATACCAATCGACAGAACCACAAACACATTCACACCAGATACCGCTAGGATCAAAATAGTGATGTACGGCAAGACCTTTAGCCACTCAATATCGCCAGTTGCAGGCACTTGAGTCGCTGTACTGTTGAAAGCGAACACTGCAATCGCGATCAACGCCGCAGGTAAAGCAATACGAATATTCTCTTTAAACTTGTCTTTCATCTCACAACCTTGAGAGCGTGTCGCCGCGATGGTGGTGTCAGAGATGATAGAAAGGTTATCACCAAACATAGCGCCGCTCAGCACAACGCCTGCGGTTAACGGTAAGCTCATTCCTGCTGATTCAGCAATCCCCAACGCTACGGGGGCAACGGCTGCGATGGTACCCATCGAAGTGCCCATCGCTGTGGCGATAAAAGCAGAAATCAGAAAAATGCCCGGCAAAATCATGCTGGTTGGAATTGCGGATAAACCAAGGTTCACCGTTGCATCAACACCGCCAGAGGCTTTTGCTACCGCAGCAAAGGCACCTGCAAGCAGATAGATCATACACATTGCGATGATGTCTGGGTGGCCAACACCACGCATGAAGTGTTCGATTGAGCGGTTAAGTTTCTCTTTACTTAAAAGAAACGCAATGATGATGGCTGGTAATACCGCGATGGGTGCAGGCAGTTGGTAGAAGGCAAATTCAACGCCTTGCAAAGATAAGTAAGTGCCTACGCCAATAAACAGCGCAAGGAATACAATCAATGGGATCAGTGCGACCGCAGAAGGTGCAACTGTTTTAGTTGTTTGTTGGGAACCGGACATGTAAACGACAATGTTAATAATAAGAGAGAAGAGCAGACTAATATCACATTTACGCATTGTCAACGTCTAGACGTCTAAATGGCTGTTTAAGTTTTGCACGTAAAGAAAAAGATAAAAGCTCGTATTACGTATCTCACTGATACCACGAGCTTTAGTTATGCGCTAATGAAGAGGCTGTCGTTATTGCATTGATTTGGCTTTTTTGCGTTTAATAATACCTAAAACCATCCACGTAAATAAGACAGCAGCAAATGCCCATACCAGATATTTGTATTCGGTGTACAGGTTGCTCAACACGCTTAAATGTTCAAATGCAAAGTGAGTTAACAAGCTGAATACCAATACCCAAACCGTCGCCGCGAGGGCGTTACCGAGCAAAAACTCTCTACGTGGCATTTTCGCGATACCGCATGCAAGAGGCATAAATTGCTTCATTCCTTCAATAAAGCGACTGACGACCAAGCACGTAGGGCCGTATTTCTGGATAGTCAGTTGAAGTGTTTGCATCTTCGGGCCAGAGATATAGCCTTTTTTATCCAACCAGCCTTCAAAGTAATAACCGATTAGGTAACCACAGGTATTCCCAAAAAAGCAGCTTAGCCACGATACCATCATAACCATACTTAGGTTCATGACTTGTTCTGAAGAGAGCAAAGATGCCGCGATCATCAGCGATTGACCAGGCATCGGTACACCTATCCCTTCTAGAAATATACTGACAATCAGCGCCAAGTAGCCGTATTGCTCGAGCAAAGGCTTCATTGACATGAGAAGTTCGTTAATGTGTTCCAAAAGCTTTCCCCTAATAAAAGCGGAACGAAGTTGGAGTGATACTCCGAATGTCCTACTGGGTCAATTCTTGTTTCTTACCGCTGAGAAAAACTGACATGCCTCTGATTATTGTGCGGAATCAATCTGCTGCTTGTTTTATTCGCCGCCACGCTCCCGTGTGGCGGCGAATAAGGCACACCATTATGACTCTTTAGCTTTAGTAAATGCGCCATACAAATCAAGGCGTCGGTGACGTAAGTTGGTTACTGAACCCTCGGTATTAAGTTGCTTCAACTTAGTCAAATCAACATCGGCGAAGATCATCATTTCGGTGTTGGCGCTTGCTTCTGTCAAGGTCGCATCGTGCGGGAAGTAGATATCCGACGGTGAGAATACGGCAGATTGTGCGTACTGGATGTCCACGTTATCAACACGAGGTAAGTTACCAACACTACCACCAATTGCAACATAGCATTCGTTTTCAATGGCACGCGATTGGGAACAAATTCGTACTCGTTGATAGCCATTTTTTGTGTCCGTCCAGAAAGGAACGAATACAATTTGTGCGCCTTGTTCTGCTAACATTCTTCCCAATTCAGGGAATTCGCTGTCATAACAAATCAGTATGCCGACTTTGCCCGCATCGGTTTCGAACACTTGAACATTGTCACCACCGTCAATCACCCAGTCTCTTTGTTCATGAGGCGTGATGTGGATTTTATATTGAGCGTTAATTTCACCATCTCGTTGCAGCAAGTAGGCCACATTATACAGTTTGCCATCTTCGATAACGGGCATACTGCCTGCAATAATGTTGATGTTGTAGGTGACCGCCATCTGCGAGAAACGGTTTTTGATCTCTTCTGTAAAGCTAGCCAAAAAGCGGATTGCTTCAACGGAATTTTTGTCGTTTTGCAAGCCCATCAGCGGTGCGTTAAAGAACTCAGGGAATAGGGCGAAATCGGCTTTATAGTTCGCAAGAGAAGAGATGAAGAACTCAGCCTGATCGAGCAAATCCTCCAGGTCATTCATCGCGCGCATTTGCCACTGTACGACACCAATCCGAATCAGTGTCTTTTCTACATCGTGTACGGATTGAATATCCTCTTCGTAGAAAAAGTTATCCCACTCCAGCAGTGTCGCGTAACCTTTAGAAGCACTGTCCTCTGGCAAGTAGCCGCGCATGATACGTTTTACATCGAAGTCGTTAGCAAGCTGAAAAGACAAAATAGGGTCATGAAGCTCTCGGCGTTTTACTTTGTCGATGTACTCTGCAACGCTCAGTTCATCTGCGTATTGGTGGTAATTAGGAATGCGACCACCGGCTAAAATGGCTTTGAAGTTCTTACTACGGCAAAGCTCTTTACGCGCATCATATAAACGGCGACCTAAACGTAGCCCTCGATAGTCTGGGTGGACAAATACATCGAGACCATACATTGCATCACCGGTTACTTGATTCTGTATGACGTTGTTTTCGGTAATGATGTCGGTATACAGGTGAGGAAGAGAAAAGCGGTTGTAGTCCACTTTAATGGTTAATGCTGCACCGACTATTTTGCCGTTATCCTCAATACAGATTTGGCCATCAGGAAACTGATGAATGAGATCCATGATGGTCAGGCGTGGCCATGAGCCACCAACATCAGGAAAAACAAGGTCCATTAATTCCGCGAGCTCTGGGTAATCGGTCGGCTCAATGGTGCGTAAAGAGAGTTTGGGCGTGTTGCTGTCCATATCTTTCAATCCATTTATCCTTTTGAAACAGTGTTAATGAGAATGCCACAATTTGGAGCAGACAGATACTGAAGTCTTTGAGTTGTTTTGGGTTACCAAAAGCATTTCAAGAAAACAATATTAGCTTAGTTTGCTCTTCAACCATTCGTAAAACGCCGCCACTTTCTTAGCCGATAGGCGATAATTTGGGATCATCACGTAATAACCATAACCACTCTGTAAAGATAGGTTGAGAATACGTTGGATATCCCCTCTTAAAATAGAATTCTGCGCCATAAAATCAGGAAGTAAGGCGAGTCCTTTTCCCATTTTGACGGCTTCGTAAGCTAAGTAAAAATGTTCAAAGCCTACAGAGTGATAGGTAACGGTTGATTCTACTGCATGTGCAGCCTTAAATTGCTCCCACAACTGAGGGCGAGTGATTTGAGGTATCAACGGATAGTCGCTAACAGCGTGCACACTCTTGAGTGCAGGAGTATTAGTGCAACCGACCAATAGTAGTATTTCTTCGCATAGCAAGTGGCTGTATTCATAATGCGTGGACAATGGAAGACAACGAATATGTAAGTCACTTTCGTTGCTCGAATCTTTGACGTTCCCATCCCCGGTACAGACTCTTACTCGGATGTTAGGATGTTGCTGGTGGAAGTCATCAATATTAGGTATCAACCAAAGACTGGCAAAAGAAGGGGTTACGTCCACGGTGAGTAATTCTTGCTTTGAATCTGACTGGATTAAGTTGGCAGTTGCATGCTGAATAAGCTCCAAAGCTTCTGTGACTTGCGGCAGATAACGCTTGCCTTCTTCGGTTAACTCAATACCACTCGCCCCTCTTTGTATTAAAGGTAAACCCACCAATTGCTCCAGCGATGCGATTTGTTTGCTTACTGCGCTTTGCGTAATACATAGGGCATCCGCCGCTTTAGAGAAGCTGAGGTAATTTGCAACCGCGACAAACGTCCTTAATGCTCGGATAGAAGGGTACTCACTGCCTTTTAACATACTTCAGTCCCATGGAGATAGCCTCTTCACAGAGTAGGAGATTTACCTATTGAAGCAAAGAGAGAAAAAGCCGATGTGTGATTACCTTCC